>JAAYUP010000447.1 GCA_012517635.1 Candidatus Atribacter alterifermentans | reverse complement strand
TTGAACAATCTGGTACACTCGCTGCATAATGTGATAAAAGGTAATACACTTACCAATCCATACCATGTAAACGATGCAAAAGACGACTTGAAAAAGTTTGACTACATCGTAAGCAATCCACCTTTTAAAACCGATTTCAGTGATGACCGTGAAACTTTAGCCAGCGACCAACATAGAAAACGCTTTTTTGCAGGCGTTCCCAGCGTTCCAAAAAAGAAAAAAGAGTCTATGGCTATCTATCAGTTGTTCATACAACATATCTTGTATTCGTTGAACGACAAAGCGAAAGCCGCCATTGTGGTACCTACCGGTTTTTGTACCGAAAAAGCCGCCATTGCGTTAGCTATCAGAAAAAAAATTGTGGATAGTAACTGGCTGCACGCTGTGGTGCAAATGCCGCCCAACATATTTGCTACTACCGGAACAAACGTTTCGGTCATTTTTATAGATAAAAGTAAAACGAGAGATACGGCTATACTGGTTGATGCAAGTAAGTTAGGAACAAAAGTAAAAGACGGTAAGAACCAGAAAACCTTATTGAGCAATGAAGATGAAAAACGGATAATAGACACCATTAAGGGATACAGGCAATTGGATGATTTTTCGGTGATTGTTAATAATGAACAGATGAAACAAAAAGCATATTCCTTTGGTGCAGGACAATATTTTGAAACTAAGATTGAATATGTTGAACTAAGTCCAGAAGAATTTGAAGAGAGAATAAATGAGTTTAAAAACAAAATCTCTTTTTATTTTAATAATTCAAGAGAATTAGAAATACAAATTTTGAAAAACTTTAATAAACTTGATTATAAAAAAAATAACAAATGAAAAAAGAGTTGCTTGGCGATAGAGTAGAATTAATTTACGGATTTTCAGTTAGAACTGACAATGAACCAAAAGGTAAATACCCAGTATATGGTTCTAATGGAATCATTGGTTTTATTGATAGTTTCAAGGTAAAGGGACCTGGTATTATTATTGGAAGAAAAGGAACAGTAGGTGCTGTTACCTACTCATCAGAAAACTTTACACCAACTGATACAACTTATTATGTTGCTTTAAAAGACAATACTAAAGACGACCTTAAATTTTGGTATTATTATCTTCAACTAATTGGATTGGATAAACTAAATTCCCATAGTACAGTGCCAGGTTTAAGCAGAGATTTAGCTTATCTAAAAGAGATTAGAGTTCCAGAAAAAGCTGAGCAAAAACTTATAGCAGATTTTCTCACAGTTATTGATGATAAGATAGCCTTGAATAAAAGAATCAACACCGAGCTTGAAAACCTTGCCAAGACCATTTACAACTATTGGTTTGTTCAGTTTGATTTTCCCAACAATGAAGGCAAACCCTATAAATCCAGTGGCGGTGAAATGGAATGGAATGAGGAATTGAAAATGGAGATACCGAAGGGATGGAAAACTAAAAGCTTATATGACATTGCTATTTATACGAATGGTTTAGCAATGCAAAAGCATCGTCCAAACGGTGATGAAAAATTGCCTGTCATTAAAATCAAGGAAATGAATGAAGGTTATTCAGCTGCAACTGAATACGCCAGACCGGATATTGAAGATGCATACTTAATTCGAGAAGGAGATGTACTTTTCTCTTGGAGTGCGAGCCTTAATGTCATGATTTGGGCTGATAAAGTTGGAGCACTAAATCAACATATTTTCAAAGTAACATCGGAGTTTTACCCCAGATACTATTTCTATCATCAGATTTCAAACTATTTGAATCATTTCAAATTAATGGCTGAGAATAGAAAAACCACAATGGGACATATCACAATAGACCATCTCAAAGAAAGTAGAATTGTAGTTCCTGATGATGATTCGTTAATTCTTAAATGTGGAGAAAGAATTGAGCCGATTCTTGATTTGATTGTAAAAAACCGAATGACCAATATTGATTTAATGGAAGTTCGTGACTTTCTTTTGCCCATGCTAATGAATGGCCAAGTGAAAGTAAAAAGCGAAGCAAAAGAACAATTATCAATAGCAGCCGAGCCGCAGGTAAAATATGGGAAATGATTAAAAAGCTATCTATAAAGAACTTTAGAGGTATTGAGGAAGTCAAAGACTTAGAAGTTGACCAATTCAATATTTTCATTGGTGACAATGGAACGTCCAAAACTTCTATGCTTGAAGCAATTCATTTTTGCTTTTCACCTTCGTT
>JAAYUP010000446.1 GCA_012517635.1 Candidatus Atribacter alterifermentans | reverse complement strand
TCGTAAACAGGGTCGTTCAAAATACGGAGCGAAAAGACCAAAATCATAAGGAGAGTGAAGGGTTTTGCCGAGAAAAGGTCCGGTTACAAAAAGAGAAATCCAACCAGATCCAGTTTACAATAGTATTGATGTCGCACGGTTAATGAACAAAGTTATGCTAAGAGGAAAAAAGAGTGTTTCAGAACAAATTGTATATAGTGCTTTCGAGATAATTCGTGAAAAGTCAAAGCGTGATCCATTAGAGGTATTTGCACAAGCACTGAATAACGTGATGCCTTTGGTTGAGGTGAGAGCTCGACGAGTTGGTGGAGCGAATTACCAGGTACCGATGGAAGTTCGTCCCGAACGAAGCAAAAGCCTTGGAATTCGATGGTTGGTTAATTATAGCCGTCAACGGTCAGGGCGAACCATGACTGAGAAATTAGCCAATGAAATTATTGACGCTGCCAACGGGACAGGGGCATCATTTAAGAAAAAAGAAGACACACATCGCATGGCAGAAGCCAATAAAGCATTTGCTCATTATCGATGGTTTTAATGAAAGAAAGGGGCTTCATTTTTTTGAATAGTAACCTTGATCAAGAAGAAGAATTTGAACAATTAAATATTGAAAAAGTTCGAAATATTGGAATTATGGCTCACATTGATGCCGGAAAAACAACGGTTACTGAGCGTATTCTGTTTTTTACTCGAAAAATTCACCGTATGGGAGAAGTCCATGAGGGCATGGCAACCATGGATTTTCTTCCTCAAGAACAAGAAAGAGGAATAACTATTAGTTCAGCGGTTACAACTTGTTTCTGGAAGAATGCGCGAGTAAATATTATCGATACACCAGGCCACGTGGACTTTACGGTTGAAGTAGAGAGAAGCCTTCGGGTGTTGGATGGAGCAGTTGCGGTATTTTGCGGAGTAGGCGGTGTAGAGCCTCAATCGGAGACAGTTTGGCATCAAGCCGATCATTATCGAGTACCTCGAATTGCATTTATTAATAAATTAGATCGGGTTGGTTCTGATTTTTTTGCGGTAGTGAATGCTATACGTAAAAAACTCAATGCCAACGCACATCCGATTCAAATTCCCATTGGAAGGGAAAGCGATTTTATCGGCATGATTGACTTGATCGAAATGAAAGCCTTCATTTATGAAAAAGATATCGATGGAATAGAATTTGATAGGGTAGATGTTCCTGCTTCTTATCGACAAGAAGCTTTAATCTATCGGGATAAGCTCCTTGAATCATTGTCAGAGATCGATGAGAACATCATGCAAAAATATCTGGATGGAAGTGAGATCGATCCCCGGGAGATCCACCAGGCTATTCGCAAGGGAACAACCACTGGGAAATTTATACCCGTTTTGGGGGGTTCGGCACTCCGCAATAAATGTATTCAACCACTGTTAGATGCTGTGGTTTGGTATCTTCCTTCTCCGCTTGATCTTCCTCCAGTTGAAGGAAAAAACCCAAAAACCAATGAAATCGAAAAACGTCTACCTATGAAGAAAGAGCCTTTTTCCGGATTAGTTTTTAAGATAAACATGGATCCACATGCAGGGAAAATTTCTTTTTTCCGAGTCTATTCTGGCCAACTGCAAAGTGGTTCTTATGTCTACAACAGTAACAAAGGAATGAAAGAACGAGTCAGTCGAATCTTGATCATTCATGCCAATCGACGAGAAGATGTCCAATCAGTAAAAGCTGGAGACTTATGCGGTATCGTGGGATTACGAAATGCCACAACCGGTGATACCCTCTGCGAGGAAAGGTATCCGATTGTTTTAGAAACCTTAATATTTCCTGAACCGGTGATTGAGGTCGCAATAGAACCAAAAACTCGCGCTGATCAAGAAAAACTTGGTCTTGCCTTATCAAAACTGGCTGAAGAAGATCCAACTTTTAAAGTTAAAACCGATGAGGAAACTGGTCAAACTTTAATATCAGGAATGGGAGAATTACATCTTGAAATTATTATTGATCGACTTTTACGGGAGTTTAAGGTCGAAGCGAATGTCGGTCGGCCACAAGTTGCCTATCGAGAGACAATCCGGAAAAGCGGTCGAGGAGAGGGAAGGTATGTTCGTCAAACTGGTGGAAGAGGACAATACGGTCATGTTGTTTTAGAAATTGAACCATGCGAGGATAATTTTGTTTTCGAAGATAAAATTGTTGGCGGTTCAATACCAAGAGAATATATTCCTTCGGTTCAAGCAGGAGTGAAAGAATCACTGGATAATGGTGTTATCGCCGGCTACCCGGTCATGAATATTCGAGTTCGTTTGATTGATGGTTCTTATCACCCCGTTGACTCTTCCGATATTGCCTTTAAGATCGCTGGATCTCTGGCACTGAGGGATGCCATAAAAAAAGCTCAACCGATACTTTTGGAGCCGGTTATGAAAGTGCAAATTATTACTCCGAAAGACTATTTGGGGGATGTTATTGGAGATATGAGTGCGAGAAGGGGAAAAATTGAAGGTATTGAAAGTAAAGGAGAATTACAAGTAATTAATGCCCAAGCTCCTTTGGCGACGCTTTTTGGTTATGCGACAGCTCTTCGTTCGGTAACCCAGGGGAGAGCGACCTATACCATGCAGTTTTCTCATTATGATGATGTTCCTGAGAACATGATGAAAGAAATTATAGATAAATTGAAGTAAGAAAGAGGAGGATACCTATGGCGAAACAAAAGTTTGAACGAACCAAACCCCATGTCAACGTCGGAACCATCGGTCACGTTGACCACGGGAAAACGACGCTCACCGCTGCCATCACCGAGACCCTCTCCAAAGTCGGAATGGCCAGCTATGTTCCTTTTGACCAAATTGACAAGGCTCCTGAAGAACGAGAACGAGGCATCACCATCGCTATCGCTCATGTTGAATACCAGACCGAAAAACGTCACTATGCCCATATCGACTGCCCCGGTCATGCTGACTATGTCAAGAACATGATCACCGGTGCTGCCCAGATGGATGGTGCCATCCTAGTCGTTTCTGCTGCTGATGGCCCCATGCCCCAGACCCGAGAACACATCCTGCTGGCCCGTCAGGTGGGAGTTCCCTATATCCTGGTCTACCTGAACAAAATCGACATGGTCGATGACCCTGAGCTCTTAGAACTCGTCGAAATGGAAGTCCGAGATCTCCTCAACCGCTATGAGTTCCCTGGAGACGATATCCCCATCATCAAAGGGAGCGCCTTGAAAGCCTTGGAATGTGGGTGTGGCAAACGAGACTGTCAGTGGTGTCAGAGCATCTGGGAATTGATGGATGCCCTGGATAACTATATTCCTGACCCGAAGCGGGAATTAGATAAACCCTTCCTCATGTCGGTTGAAGATGTCTTCACCATCACCGGTCGTGGAACGGTGGTCACTGGACGAGTCGAACGAGGCGTCCTCCATCTTGGTGATCAGGTAGAAATCGTTGGTCTCTCCCATGATATCAAAAAGACGGTGGTCACTGGGATTGAAATGTTCCGGAAACTCCTCGATGAAGCCCAAGCTGGTGACAATATCGGTGTGCTCCTCCGTGGCATCGAGAAGAAAGAAGTCGAACGGGGTCAGGTCTTGGCCATTCCCGGATCGATTACTCCCCATACCGTTTTCAAAGGTCGGGTCTACGTTCTCACCAAAGAAGAAGGTGGTCGTCACACTCCGTTCTTCAACGGCTACCGTCCCCAGTTCTATTTCCGGACGACCGATGTCACTGGTGAGATCAAGCTTGCCCCAGGTGTAGAGATGATCATGCCTGGAGACAATGCCGATCTCGATGTGAAGCTCATTTACCCCATTGCCATGGAGAAAGGTCTCCGTTTTGCTATCCGTGAAGGTGGTCGTACCGTCGGAGCTGGAGTTGTAACCGATATAATTGAGTAATTTATTTGCCTGTTTTTGGGAAATTCCTTTTTAGGAGGCATGAAAGTGGCACAAAAAATAAGAATAAAATTGAAAGCTTATGACCATAAAATATTAGATCAATCAGCTTTACGGATTGTACAAACGGCTGAAAAGACTGGAGCTTTCGTTTCCGGTCCGGTTCCATTGCCGACTGATATTGTTAAATATACGGTTTTACGTTCTTCGCATGTCGATAAGAAATCCCGAGAGCAGTTTGAGCAGAGAACCCACAAAAGGCTGATTGATATTTTAGAACCGAATCCAAAGACCGTTGATGCATTGATGCATCTTGATTTACCGGCCGGGGTTGACATTGAAATAAAACTGTAGAAACGGTGGAAATGGAAGGAGAGAAATAGAATGCCTCGTATTGAGTATGGCATGATTGGAGAAAAAGTAGGTATGAGCCGGATCTTTTCGGATCAGGGCGAATCAATACCGGTGACGGTAATCAAATGTGGTCCCTGTTATGTTATCCAAAAGAAGGAAAATTCTACCGATAATTATGAAGCAATACAAATTGGATATGGGGAAACCAAGGAAAAGAAATTAAATAAACCAATCAGAGGTCATCTAAAGAAGGCTGGAATTGAACCTCTAAGAAAATTGGTTGAATTTCGGGTAAAAGATATATCGGCATTTCAACCAGGCCAAGTCCTTAAAGTATCTGGTTTTAAAGTCGGAGATACCATCGATGTCATTGGGAAATCCAAGGGGAAAGGGTTTGCTGGAGTAATCAAGCGCCATGGTTATCGAGGAGGAAAAGCCTCTCATGGTTCAATGCATTACCGAGCACCTGGCTCAATTGGGGGAACCGATGCTGGACGAGTTTGGAAAGGGAAAGGTCTTCCTGGAAGAATGGGTGGAGAGAGAGTAACGATAAAAAATTTAACTGTGGTGCAAATCAACGAAGAGCGAGATTTATTAGTTGTAAAAGGTGCAATACCTGGCGCACCCGGTCAAACCGTATTTGTACGGAAGAATGCCGTTTAGGAGGAAAACAATGGAACTTGAGGTCAAGAATAGAGAAGGGAACAAAGTTGACACCCTTATTTTAGAAGATGTTCTCTTTCAGAGAGAAATTAACCCTCATCTCGTTTTTCTTTCAGTAAAAGGATACCTTGATAATCAACGGCAGGGAAACGCCAAAACCAAAACCCGAGGAGAAGTACACGGGGGTGGGAAAAAACCCTGGCGGCAAAAAGGGACAGGACGAGCCCGACATGGAAGTAACCGGTCTCCCATTTGGCGTCATGGAGGAATAGTTTTTGGGCCTCAACCAAGGTCATATAGTCATTCTCTCCCCAAAAATGAAAAGAGATTGGCTTTCATAAATGCCATCATGGATAAACTGAATAATAATGCAGTGATTGTTATTGATCAGCTCAATATAGATATACCGAAAACCAAAAAAGCTGTAGAACTTCTCAATCATTTGAATGTAAAAGGAAATATTTTGTTTGTCGTTTCTCAGAAAAATCCCAGCGTCCTCCAGGCCTTTGCAAATTTACCTTTGGTGAAAATATTAAATAGCAAAGAACTTAGTACCTATCATGTCGTTAAAAGTGACATGGTTGTTTTTGAAAAGGATGTTTTGCTTCGAATCCAGGAGGTGTATGGAGCATGACTCAAGATCGGGAGATATTGATTCATCCGATTGTTACTGAAAAAGCTGTTAACCAGCAAAAAGCCAATAAGTATGTGTTTCGGGTTGATCCGCGGGCAACCAAAAACGACATAAAAAATGCCGTTCATAATTTATTTGGGGTGACAGTTTTACAAGTCAACACCATGAATATAAAGGGAAAAGTGAAAAGAATGGGACGTTATGAGGGATATACTCGTTCATGGAAGAAGGCCATTGTTTTTGTCAAACCTGGTGAGAAAATCAAAGCCTTTGATATTGGATAATTCTAAAGGAGATTATTGCTATGGTAAATATTAAGGCATATAAACCGACAACGAACCCACGACGCCATATGACTGGGCATACTTTCGAGGAAATTACTCCAGGTGGTCCGGAAAAATCGCTTCTCATATCTCATCGGCGCAAAGCTGGAAGAGATAGTTCGGGAAGAGTTTCGGTGCGTCATCAGGGTGGTGGTCACAAAAGGAAATACCGGATCATTGATTTCAAAAGGGATAAATTTGATATACCAGCTAAAGTTGCCAGAATTGAATATGACCCCAACCGATCAGCACGAATTGCTCTTCTCATTTATGCCGATGGAGAAAAACGGTACATTATTGCTCCTCTGGGTTTGAAGGTCGGTGATACAGTACTATCAAGCCCGAAAGCGGAAATTCAACCCGGTAATACTTTACCACTGAGGAGTATACCAGTCGGAACAATTATTCATAACATTGAAATGAAACAAGGGAAGGGTGCTCAATTAGCCAGAGCAGCTGGTTCCTATGGGCAACTGATGGCGAAAGAAGGAACCTATACCCAGATTCGATTGTCTTCAGGTGAAGTTCGGCTTATTCATATTGATTGTCTTGCTACAGTTGGCCAAGTGGGAAATCTTGACCATGAAAACATCACGGTTGGAAAGGCTGGGCGAAAACGTTGGATGGGCGTTCGACCCACCGTACGTGGGAATGCTATGAACCCGATTGATCATCCCCACGGAGGCGGAGAAAATAAAGCCCATTGTGGAAGGCAGCCAGTTACTCCTTGGGGGCAATATACCAAAGGGTATAAAACCCGTAAGAATAAAAATACTGATAAATGGATTGTGAAGAGAAGAAAATAATGGGAGGAGGAATTCCTTTTGGTACGATCATCGAAAAAGGGTCCATATGTTGATTTAAAATTACGATCGCGTATTGAGGAAATGAATAAAAAAGGCGAAAAGAAGGTCCTGAAAACCTGGTCACGTGCCAGTATGATTATTCCGGACATGATTGGGCATACGATTGCAGTTCATAACGGAAAGAAGCATATTCCGGTTTATATCACTGAGCAAATGGTAGGACATAAATTGGGTGAGTTTGCTCCGACCCGAACCTTTAAGGGGCACGGGAATCCTACCGAGCGATCGACGTCGCTCAAATAAGAGGGAGGATAATTTCAATGGAAGCGAGAGCGACCGCAAAATATATTAAAATATCACCACGGAAAGCTCGACAAGTTGTTGATGTCATCCGAGGGAAAAAAGCCGATGAAGCATTATCTATGCTTCAATTTGTTCCGAAAAAAGCTTCCCGATTGATTTATAAGGTACTGAAATCAGCAGTTGCCAATGCTGAAAATAATCTCAATTTAGATAGTGATCATTTAGTGGTTTCAAAGGCTTATGTCGATCAAGGCCCAACCATGAAAAGAATTCGAGCCCGAGCAATGGGAAGAGCCTACATTATTCGAAAAAGGACTTCTCATATTACCATTGCCGTATCAGATATGGAGGAGGGAAGCTAATTGGGACAGAAAGTGAATCCGATAGGACTGAGACTTGGAATTATTCGAGGATGGCAATCCCGTTGGTATGCAGATAAAAAATATCGAGACTATTTAACTGAAGATCTTCGTATACGACAGTTTGTTAGAGAGAAGTTACAAAGAGCTGGTGTTTCGGGGGTTGAAGTTGAAAGACTTGCTAATCAAGTCAAAGTTATAATAAAAACTTCACGACCAGGAATCGTAATTGGACGAAAAGGATCAGAAGTTGAAATTCTTCGGCAATCGATTCAAAAACTGGTAGATAATCCCAATGTTCAAATTACTGTCGATGAGATTAAGGTTCCGGAAATTGATGCTTATCTGGTCGCTGAAAATGTTGCCTTTCAAATAGAAAGAAGGGGTTCATACCGACGAGCCATGAAACAAGCCATAACGCGTGCTCTTCGAGCTGGAGCTATTGGAATAAAGATTTCCTGTTCGGGAAGACTCTCTGGGGCAGAAATTGCGCGTGAGGAATGGTATCGAGAAGGCCGGTTACCTTTACAAACTCTTCGGGCTGACATCGATTTTGGATTTACCGAAGCAAACACCACCTATGGCAAAATCGGAGTGAAAGTGTGGATTTTCAAAGGTGAAGTGATTAAAACCGGTGAAGTCTTAGAAGGAATACCCAGTACCACGGTTGAAAATCGTAAGGAGGATACTGAAGCCTATGTTGATTCCGAAGAGAGTTAAATATAGAAAACAAAACCGCGGTAGAATGAGTGGCGTTGAAACTCGCGGTGCAACTGTAGATTTTGGTGAATTCGGTTTACAAGCACTTGAACCACATTGGTTAACGAATCCCCAAATCGAAGCAGCTCGAATCGCTATATCAAGGCATCTTAAAAAGGGAAAGATATGGATTCGGATTTTCCCAGATAAACCTTTTACCAAAAAACCGGCTGAAACTCGTCAAGGAAAAGGAAAGGGACCAGTTGAGGGATGGGTAGCGGTGGTCAAACCGGGTCGTGTTCTTTTTGAAGTATCGGGTGTTGACCAGGAAATTGCTTATGAAGCACTTCAACTGGCTGCCCAAAAATTGCCTATTAAAACAAGAATAGTTGAGAGAAAAGCAGAATAGAGGTGTTGTTAATGAAAGCTTCGGAAATCCGCAACATGACCGAGGATGAACTTAATAAAAAATTGGGTGACCTGCGAACCGAGCTTTTTAACTTGCGATTTCAGGCAATAACTGGACAATTGGGAAACCCCCGACGGATCCATATAGTTAAAAAAGATATTGCCCGGATTAAAACCATTGTCAATGAAAGGGAAATGTTAGGAAAGACGCAGGAGGTCAAATCAAATGGCTGACCGAAAAAGATTCACAGGTGAAATTATCAGCAATAAAATGGATAAAACTGTACTCGTTCGAGTCACTCGAATTAGTGAACATCCTTTTTATAAGAAAAAAATAAAAAAATCCAAAAAGTATAAAGCCCATGATGAAGCCGGTATTTGTGAAGTTGGAGATCAAGTGATAATCGAAGAAACCAAACCTCTCAGTAAAACAGTTCGATGGAGAGTCGTAAATGTAACATTAAAGGCGAAAATAAAGGGAGGAGAGGACATTGATTCAACCGAGAACAATGCTTGAAGTTGCAGATAATACCGGAGCGAAGAAAATAATGTGCATTCGGGTTATGGGTGGGTCTAAGCATCGATACGCATCGGTAGGAGATATTATCATCGCTGCTGTTAAAGAAGCTGAACCACGATCAAATGTGAAAAAAGGCGAAGTGGTGAGAGCGGTGGTAGTGAGAACTCGAAAAGAAATTGGTCGTGAGGATGGGACCTATATCCGCTTTGATGATAATGCAGCAGTCCTTATTACACCAGCGAATGTTCCCCGTGGGACGCGTATATTTGGACCAGTTGGGCGAGAACTGCGTGAGAAACAATTTATGAGAATCGTTTCCCTCGCTCCAGAAGTTGTATAAGGGATGTGAAGACTATGATGAAAAAGGAAAATATAAAGGTTCCAATAAAAAAAGGTGATACGGTTGAAGTGATACACGGGAAGGACAAGGGGAAAAGAGGGAAAGTTCTGACCGTTCTTCGTACCGATCAAAAAGCTGTTGTAGAAGGTATCAATTTTGTAAAAAAACATACCCGGGCAACCCAAGAGAATCCTCAAGGAGGTATTGTTACGAAAGAAAATCCAATGAGGATATCCAATTTGCGTTTAGTGTGCAGCCGGTGCAATCAGGTAACGAAAGTAAAAAGATCAACTGTTTCTGGTTCTGAGTACCGGGTACGTATCTGCAAAAAATGCAATGAAATTATTGACAAGGTATAAGGAGGATTTTGGGAGTGTCAGTTACGAAGGAAAAATATCTTAAAGAAGTCAAACCGGTTCTTATGAAGCGGTTTGGATATAGAAATATCATGGAAATACCAAAAATGGTCAAGATCGTTATTAACGAAGGAATAGGAGATGCTACCCAGAACCAACATTTCCTTGATCTTGCTGTTGATGAATTGACAGCGATAACCGGTCAAAAGCCGGTTATTACCCGAGCAAGAAAATCGATTTCAAACTTTAAATTACGGAAAGGAAATCCGATTGGGTGTAAAGTTACCCTTCGTGGTCAACGAATGTACGAATTTTTAGACCGTTTTCTTAATATTTCAATCGCCAGAATTCGAGACTTTCGAGGATTTCCGGATGGGTGTTTCGATGGGAGAGGGAGTTGTACCATTGGAATTCGGGAGCAGCTCATTTTTCCTGAAATTAATTATGATAAAGTTGAAAGAGTGAGAGGTATGAATATTACTTTTGTGACGACTGCCAAAACCGATGAAGAAGCCAAGGCGCTTCTTGAAGTATTGGGATTACCTTTTCGAAAATAAAGGAGGAAAATTGAATGGCTCGAAAGGCCAAAATTGTTCGAAACCAACAACAATTAAAATATAAAAATCGATACCGAAATCGTTGCGCCTTATGTGGCCGATCCCGAGGATTTTTACGGGATTTTGGCATGTGTCGAATCTGTTTCCGGTCCCTGGCGAATAAGGGAGAAATACCTGGTGTTACCAAATCGAGTTGGTAGGAAGGAAAAATTAAAATGTCACATACTGATCCTATTGCTGATATGCTTACCCGTATTCGGAATTCCCTAAAGGCGCGAGAAAATACGGTTTTGGTACCTTATTCGAAGCTGAAAGGTGAATTAGCACGTATTTTAAAAGAAGAAGGATATATTCAAAATTATAAAATTGTTGCTCGTGAGAATAAGACGAATGACCTGATTATTGAATTGAAATATGGAATGAAAAAAGAGCGGATTATCAATGGTTTGAAAAGAATCAGCAAACCAGGGTTACGAATTTACGCAAGAAAAGATGAAATACCCGTTCTCTTGGGTGGAATGGGAACAGTCATCGTTTCAACATCGCAAGGGATTATGACTGGTAAAGCTGCAAAGAAATCAGGTGTTGGCGGAGAGGTCATCTGTTATATATGGTAGAAAGGGGATCCATGATATGTCACGCATAGGGAAAAAAGCGATCGTTGTTCCTTCGGGAGTCAATATTGAGATCGACGGTCTATCCGTTCGGGTGAAGGGTCCCAAAGGATTATTGGAGAGACAAATTCATCCACGTATGAAAATCGTTAAAGAGGAAAATGAGATTAGAGTGTTCCCACAGGGAGAGACCAAGCTTGACAAGTCACTTCATGGGCTTACTCGAACTCTAATTGCCAACATGGTTCATGGAGTGAGCAATGGCTTTGAAAAATCATTAGA
Source organism: Candidatus Atribacter alterifermentans (assembly GCA_012517635.1). GTDB lineage: Bacteria > Atribacterota > Atribacteria > Atribacterales > Atribacteraceae > Atribacter > Atribacter alterifermentans. The sequence continues at coordinate 2,441 of JAAYUP010000446.1, read as the reverse complement.
ACTGGTTGGCATTGGTTATAAGGTTCAAAAAAAAGGTGAAACTTTGGTGATGAACCTCGGTTTTAGTCATCCAGTGGAGGTTATTCCTCCCAACGGAATCTCATTTGATGTTGAAGGGCAAATCATCAAAGTAAAAGGTGCTAACAAGGAGCAGGTTGGGCAGGTTGCAGCTGACATTCGAAAAATGAGAAAGCCTGAACCATATAAAGGAACAGGAATTAAATATATTCATGAAGTAGTCCGAAGAAAACAGGGGAAGACTACGGCGAAGTAGGAGGACTGAGCATGCCTTTGATAGATAAAAAACAAAAGAGATTTTACCGACATAAACGAGTACGTTCAAAAGTGAAAGGAACCGCCGAACGTCCCCGATTTTGCATTTATCGGAGTTTAAATCATATTTATGGTCAATTAATTGATGATGAGAAGGGAGTAACCTTAGTAGCTTTTTCAACTCTCTCAGCACCAATGAAAACGATCTCTGGAACCAAAACCGAGAAAGCTCGGGAAGTGGGAAAAGGGATTGCTCAAATTGCTCTTCAAAAAGGGATTAAGCAAGTGGTATTTGACCGAGGTGGAAATAAGTATCACGGTCGGGTGAGAGCTTTAGCTGAGGGTGCTCGAGAAGGTGGTCTTGAATTTTAATCCTTGGAGGTTAGACAATGCAGAAAGTGAAGCCAGAAGGGCTTGAGCTTCAAGAAAGATTAATATCAGTTAGTCGAGTGAGCAAAGTCGTAAAGGGAGGAAAACGATTTGGTTTTAGAGCAATTGTGGCAGTTGGAAATGGTGATGGAGTCGTTGGCTTAGGAATCGGAAAAGCCAAAGAAGTTCCCGATGCTGTCCGTAAAGCAGTTGAGAGAGCTAAAAAATCTTTATTTTCCTTCCCGAGGCGGAAGTCGACAATTACCCATGAAGTGTTGGGGAAATATGGCGCAGGTTCGGTAGTGATGAAACCAGCTTCACCTGGAACTGGTGTGATTGCTGGAGGTCCGGTACGAGCTATTATGGAAGTTGCAGGTGTTCGCGATATATTGACCAAATCATTGGGAACCAATAACCCTGTTAACGTTGCTCATGCTACTTTGCAAGGATTGATGAGCCTTAAAGATCCCCGAGAAGTAGCACATTTGAGGGAAAAAAATTCCCAGGATTTTTTTGAAAGAGTATAGCGGAGTGATAGGTTTATGACTAAAAAATTACTGAGAATTACCCTAAAAAAAAGTGTGATTGGGAGAAAAAAGTCACACCGACAAACTGTGCGATCGTTGGGACTCAAAAAAGTGAATCATAGTGTCATTCATGATGATAACCCCTCTATTCAAGGCATGATAAACAAGGTTTCATATCTCTGAGAGGTTGAAAATATCGAGGGAGAGGAGACGGCTTCGGAATGAAAATAAATGACCTTAAACCACAGGATGGGTCTTTCCATCGTAGAAAAAGAGTTGGACGAGGTATCGGGTCAGGCCATGGGAAAAATGCTTGCCGGGGTGAAAATGGACAAAAATCCCGATCTGGAACCCATATCAGTGCTTATTTTGAAGGAGGGCAAATGCCCTTTGTTCGCCGGATACCAAAACGAGGGTTTCGACCCTTCAATCGGGAAGTTTACCAAATTGTTAATCTGTCGCAACTAAATCGTTTTGAACCAGGAACAGAAATTACTAAGGAACTTCTCAAAGAAGCTGGTCTTATAGAAAGTACCTCTCTTAAGTTAAAAATTCTTGCCAAGGGAGAACTGAATAAAGCTGTAACTGTTCGTTCGGATGCTTTTTCAAAAAAAGCCAAGACCCTCATTGAAGAAAAGGGCGGAAAAGCCGAGGTGCTTTAAAAATGTGGGAATCGTTGCTCAAGCTTTTTAGAATACCAGATCTTAAAAAGAGAGTCATATTTACTCTCCTCATGCTGGTTATTTTTCGGTTTGGATCTCATATCCCGGTTCCGGGTATTGATCCCAAAGCACTGGCAAATGTATTTTCTCGAGGTGGTTTGTTGAGTTTTTTAGATATGTTTGCCGGAGGAGCATTAAGCCGATTTTCCATCTTGGCTTTAGGTATCATGCCCTATATTAATGCATCGATTATTTTCCAACTTTTAACCTCGGTCATTCCTAAGCTTGAAGAACTTGCCAAGAGTGGCGAAGAGGGTCGAGATAAGATTGCCCAGTATACCCGTTGGGGGACCATTCTTCTGGCAGCAGTCCAAGGTTTTGGTATCACCGTTTGGTTAGAGAGTATGGGTGTTGTTTTTGCTCCAGGAATTCCCTATCGAATTACGGTTATTTTGACCCTCACCGCAGGAAGTATGCTTCTGATGTGGTTAGGAGAATTGGTTTCAGATTTTGGAATTGGGAATGGAATATCTTTAATTATATTTGCTGGTATTGTGGCTCGAATTATTCCACAAATGGTAAGCACCATATCATTAATTCGAGTTGGTGA
>JAAYUP010000445.1 GCA_012517635.1 Candidatus Atribacter alterifermentans | reverse complement strand
ATAAGTACCGCTATCAGTCATCAGAATTCCAATTTATTGGGTTTGATGAATTAACTCAGTTCACCGAAAGTCAATACCTTTACCTATTTTCTCGTCGGAGGAGACTTAAAGAATCTAAAATTCCCATCCGGATGAGGGCAGCGTCCAATCCGGGGGGAGTTGGCCACGAGTGGGTCAAAAATAGATTTAACGTATTGGGGAAGGGCGGTAAAAAGTTTGTTTCAGCACTCTTAGACGATAACCCTTACATTGACCAGGAGGAATATGAAAAAAGTTTAAATGAGCTCGATCATATAACCAGAGCTCAATTGAGGTATGGCAATTGGGAAGTAAACCCTGACAGTACGTTATTCCAGCGAGAATGGTTTGAGATTGTCGATGATTATCCACGAAATATCCGGACGGTGCGTTGGTGGGATTTGGCAGCAACCGAACCGAAAAAGGGGAAGGACCCGGATTATACAGCTGGCTGTCTCATGGCGGAGAAAAATGGCATTTTCTATATCATTGACATGAAGCGAGTGAGAAGAAGTCCATTGGGAGTAGAGCAGTTAATAAGGCAAACGGCAGAGCTGGATACAAAATCAGTGGAAATCTTCATGGAACAGGAACCTGGAAGTGCCGGAGTGAACACTATCGACCACTATGCCAGAGAGGTATTAAAGGGGTATCGGTTTATTGGAATAAAAACTACAGGTTCAAAGGCGTTAAGAGCAGCACCATTATCGGCTGCGGCCGAACACGGAAACGTGAAATTGGTTCGAGGGGAATGGAACAAGGCTTTTCTTGATGAAGTGGAAACGTTCCCGATAGGGAGCCATGACGATCAGGTGGATGCTGCCAGCGGAGCCCATGAACAACTCTCGTTATCAAATATCAAAAATGTGGTTATTGCTCCGTCTGGGGCGACCAGGGCAACCAAACAGATGTTCAGGGGGTATTAGTGAATGCCCGAAAAAGTTGAAGTAAATCGCAATACGCTAACTTCAGAGGTAGCGGTTGTCAAAGATGAAGTCCTGAAAGCCTTTGAGCAGTTTATGGGTTACCTTCCTAATCCAGATGTGTTGCTTCAGGAATTAGGGGTTGGAGAGGAAGCCTTTGATATATTCGAGAAAATGCTTCTGGACGGTCATATATGGAGTCAACTGAGTATAAGGAAAGCTTATATCCTGTCCCGTCCCTGGGATATCGTTCAAGAGAAAAGCAGCAAGGAAGTTACTGATTTTGTTCGAGAGACATTAAATAATCTCTTTATCCAGCAGGACTTGGAGGAGATCCTCACTGCCATTGAATATGGATATTCGGTGACTGAGATCATCTGGGAACTGGTTGAAGGATCTTGGATTCCAAAGAATCTCAAAAATCGAGACCCGGAAAGGTTCAGGTTTAATTCTTATGGAGAATTGCTGATCAAAAAAGGGCTGGGGAAACCTGAACGATTAAAGGAAACGTATAAATTTATTATTTACCGGCATGAGTCCAGGAAAGAAAATCCCTATGGAACTCCGGTTTTGTCCAGATGTTACTGGCCGTGGATGTTTAAGAAAGCCGGCTTCAAGTTCTGGGTGACTATGTGCGAAAAATTTGGGGTTCCGTCGATCATTGCCTTGTTCCAGTCTACCGAAGCCGATGGAGGGAAAGAAAGGGCGTTTCAAATCGCTCAGGCGTTGCAGGGATTATCCAATGACGCCGCAGCGGCAATCTCCAATGTGGATGATGTGAAGGCTTTAGAAGTATCCGGAAATGGGGAATCTTTCGATTCCCTTATTAAACTCTGCAATATCGAAATTTCTAAAGCGATCACCGGCCAGGTATTATCAAGCGATATCGGGGATCGGGGAAGTTATGCCCTGGCCAAAACCCATGAGGATACTCTGGAACGTATCACCAAGAAGGACGGAAAAATTCTTGAGCGGGTTCTTAATGAAACGCTGATCAAATGGATTGTGGAACTGAATTTTGGAGTCAATATTCCTCTCCCACGATTTGAATTTGACTATTTCGAAATTCCCGAATGGGATGTAATCAAAGACGCTATCGAACGGGGATT
>JAAYUP010000444.1 GCA_012517635.1 Candidatus Atribacter alterifermentans | reverse complement strand
CAGAATACGAAAACTCAATTGAAGAAACCTTTCGTCAATTAGGGATAGAGTTGGAAAAAGAAAAATGAAATTTTAATAAATTGAAGCAATGATTGGGAGATAAGAGATTAATGGAAAATAATAAAAATTCCAGAAATGAAAAATTAAAATATGACACTCAAAAATGATCCAGCTATTGAAGAAGTATTAAATAAAGAATATGAAAAAGATAATTTTATTGTTGATGATGATTTACTAAAATCTCAAAATGATTCAGATAATGAATTTAATTTTTTGACGAGGAAACTTTAGAACAGAACTTTCTTTATTCTTGGGAGAAAAAGAATCTAGATGCATTTAAAAATGAATATAAAGATGATGATTTGGATGATTTTTTTTGAAGATATAGAAAGAGGGAAAAAATATTGAATATTAGTAACTTATGTGACAGGTACCATTACTTTTTATAAAGAAATCTCGAAAAACTACAAAAAGATGGATTAGTGTAGGTGGACTAAGATACAGTGGAAGATAAAACCAAAATTACGCTAACAGAAAGAGCTGTTGAAGAGCTAACCACTATGCCAGAAGATTTTAAGCAAAATGTGAAAACCATAATAGAGTACCATGGTGACCTTAACAATAAAGCCTTTCTGGAAGTGATGGCTGGAAAATTTCACCAACGTCAAAAATAGCTGTTTCAAACGCAAGAGTCGAGGTTATAAATGAAAGCACGCTCGCGTGAGTTACTCGACCGTGCGATTGCTGCTATGATAGCGGCAATTGATGTTTACAACAAACCCGACTTTCGCTATCGGGCTGAGTCATTCACTATTTTAGCATTAAATGCATGGGAGCTTTTACTTAAAGCCAAATGGTTAGCGATTTACAAAAACCGCCTCAGAAGTCTTTATGTTCCTGAAAATAAAGGTAGCAAGCGGCCACACTATAAGCGTACCAGATCGGGGAGTCCCTATACCCATAACGTTGATTATCTTGCAAAAAAGCTCACAGAGCAGAAGATTTTAGATAAAACCTGCTGCAAAAATCTGGAGGTTCTTGCCGAACTGCGTGACACGGCTGTCCACTTTTATCACCCAACTCCCGAGCTTGCAGAGCGGGTTCAGGAGATCGGGATGGCGGCCGTCAAGAACTTCGCCTCGGCAATCCAGGACTGGTTCAAAGAAGATCTTTCACGCTTCAACTTCTATCTCATGCCGCTTTCCTTTGTGGCACCTCCAACGGTGATTTCGGCGATTAATTTGAATAATGAGGAGAAGAGGTTTCTTGGCTATATTAAAAACCTCGATGCAGGCGAATCCGATCCTAACGCCCGGTATTCGGTGGCAATTAACATCGAAGTTCACTTCGTGCGGTCAAAATCGTCAGAGGCTACTCCGATTCGCTTAACAAAAGATCCGAATGTTCCTGCCGTGCGGTTGACCGATGAGCAGATCCGCGAGCGCTATCCATGGGATTATAAAGAATTGACTATGCAGTGCAAGAAACGGTATTCGGACTTCAAGGTTAACGGAGATTACCATGAAATTCGTAAGTCCTTGATTGGTGAATCGCCATTTGCTTACGTCCGATGCTTAGATCCACAGAATCCGAAGTCAGCAAAAAAAACCTTTTATAGCTATGCTATATTACAAGAATTTGATAAGCACTACCATATAATAACCACTAGAGGGTAAAACTTAAAAACCGATAAGAGGCAGCTCTAGCATATATTTTCCTCACTAACACTTGTTTAATGAAGAGAGAATTGTCTGACAGAGTGCGCAGCGAATGGTGTAGACTAGCGATATATCATTCAGTATTCCACATATAGAGGTAAGTCTAGAATTCAGGGGATCAGGTCTTGATTCTTGAATTTTTTAATTCGAAGGAAATCTCCGCTGGTTTATATTGATTCAAGATTTGAAATTCTCAACTTATCCCCCCATATGGTCATTCGCATTATATTTTTATCAATTTGCCCTCTTGAGCTTTAAATCGAACAACATAAAAAAGACTAACATTTTTTATTAAATATCATGAGGGAAGACCCCAAGTTTGTCCCTACGGAATT
>JAAYUP010000443.1 GCA_012517635.1 Candidatus Atribacter alterifermentans | reverse complement strand
GGGGGGTGTGCCTTTCATCTGTCATCCTGAGCGGTGCTTTTCCGCGTGAGAATCTCATCTTTTATATTTAATTTTGGAAAAGATTTAAAAGGATGAGATTCTCACGTCGTCCGGTCAAAAACACCGGACTCCTCAGAATGACAAACTGGGTGGCAGAGATTGCCACGTCGTTCAACCAAAAAACGGTTGACCTCCTCGCAATGATGGATTGAGATAGGCATTTTCATCCTCATCTTTTTGAAAAGCCGGTTCTTTTGAAGCTTTCGTTTCTTTAAAAGAATGAAATTAGGAGTATACAAAATGAGGGGGGAGTGTTAATCTTCCCTTCATGCTTAATTTTTTAAACACTCAATCTATCTCTGAATCCAGGTCTTCACCCTAAATTTCCCACTTTTTCCTTTCCATGGAGAAGGAACTAAAAATCGTCAGCATGAGCAATATACCAATTTATCATTTGGTGCGCCCGAAAGGAGTCGAACCTTCAACCTGCGGTTTAGGAAACCGCTGCTCTATCCTTTGAGCCACGGGCGCACAGAAAGACATGACTATTCTATACAAACTCCCTGATTTCTTCAACTATCTTTTCTAAAGAAGGAACCCCAAAGAACCATTCCCTACCAGTAAGGTCCATGGCAATCCGCTGATAAATCCAGCCGATTGCTTGGAGAAGTTTCTCGGGCAATGGTTGTGGTTTACTCTTTACGTAGTATTTCCACCCGACTGCGTAACGAAATTTGACTTGACTCAATTCATCATACCACGATGTTTTTCGATATAACTCTCGAGCGACTTCCTTGCTTAGATGAATCCCCTTCCAGGTAAAACGGCATTCATCGGGTGTTCCTAAAACATCAACAAACATAAGCTTTCTTTCCGGATCGAAAGCCAGCTCAATTTTTCCATCCTCATTCTCTAAACCGATATTTTTCACTTCATTGGTTATGACTTCGTCAGCATAAGCCAAAGTTTTTTTGATGTAATTCAAATCCTCATTATCAATAATTCCGAGATTGAGAACCTCATTCCAAGTTAGATAGCGATCTTGTTCCTCCAACTTGGTTGATACATCAAGAATTGGGTTTAAAAGCCTTTCATCCGGTGATGGCATTTTTTCCAACCCGTATTCTTTTAAATTGACTGATCCACTCTCTATTCTTTTTCGGAAACTCGCTCCAGTTGGAAGGGAATTACGGTAAATAAATTCAAAAGGGATGAGAAAATTAGTATGGTCATGGTGGTAAACACCATAATCATAAGAATTGCCATTTTGAGATGGATGAATAACCTGAACCAGAAACACATGCATAATGGATGAAGGCTTTGAAATTTCAGACAAGAACTTGACTTGACCGTTTTCTTCTAAACCTCGATAGTGAGTTTTATATCCCAAAGAAGATAATTTCTCAAAAAAGTATGCTCCAATCAAACATAAAGCTTCACCTTTATGTGGTATATGGTCAGGCATTTCTCCCCAATCAAAAACTGAGTAACGATCAGAAAAGATAAATTTCCCCTGTCCCATGATATTTTCACGAGGTGATGTCTGAACGAAAAGGTCCTTTACGCTTCCCATCGACATTTCTCCTTTCAGTTTGGAATCGCTCATTTTCATTTTTAAATTTAGATCATTATATCTGATTCTGTTGATTTGATGAGGATTAATCTATCAAACCCCAAGATATAATGATTAGAATAAAATTCATAACCACTTCTGTTACACCAGGTGACAATAAAAAGAGTTGCCCCCTCACCCTAACCCTCTTCCACCAAAGAGCGAGGTGAAAAGAAACGGTATTTTCAAGGTAAAATTCATGATACAATAAATTTGAGATACCAATTTTCCTTGGAAAGGAGAGATTTGTTTGGATTTAGTTTTAGGTATGAAAGATACCCATCCTCAGGAAGTTCTTAAAAAAAGGGAAATAGAATTGAAACTCCGACATCTCTTCAGTTCCTGGGGTTTTGAGGAAGTTGAAACTCCGACGCTTGAATATTATACCACCTTACAGAAAGTCATCGGTGATGAATTAAAAGATAGACTCTTTCAATTTATAAATCGCGAGGGAAAATTAGTCTGTCTTCGTCCAGATTTTACGACTTCAATAGCACGAAAATACAGCAGCAATTTATTTGACGAAAACAAAACTATTCGAATTTTTTACGATGGAAAAATTTTCCGTTACCCCTCTTCCCCCCTTCGTACCGAGAGCGAACTCACTCAAATGGGATTGGAAAATATCGGTAACAATTCACCAGCCGTAGATGCTGAAGTAATCGCCTTAGCAATTATTTCCCTCCAAGAAGCCGGTATCGTTGATTTTGCCGTTGATATTGGTCATGTCGGGTTTTTCCGAGGAATACTTGATACGTCAGGGTACTCATCCAATTTTCAACAACAATTAAAAACGATAGTGAAAGCGAAAGATTTTATTGCATTGAAGAATTTTTTAGAAAAAAATCCACCTACAGAACCCACATTGGTTTCGCTTCTTCTTGATTTTCCTTTTCTTCGAGGAAAAAAACAATTTCTAAATGATGTGATTAATAGGTTTCCAAGAAATCATCAATTTACCAACGCTTTAGAAAGAATACAAAAGGTTTGGGATATTTTATCCGATTTTGGATTAGAACGAAATATTTGGGTGAATTTAGGTCTCATCCGGGATTTTGATTATTACTCTGGAATGATTTTCGAAGGCTTTTCAGCTTTTTCTGGATCCCCACTTTTAGCTGGTGGTCGCTATGATGAATTATTTGGCATTTTTGGTCAAGATCGGCCTGCTTGTGGTTTTGCTCTATTTATTGAACGACTGGTAGAAGTATGTGAAAAATCCCAACCAGAAATGAAAAAAATCTTTAAAACTTATACTATTTTTTATCCGCCTGAATATCGTAAACCAGTCTTTAATCTAACCCAAAAATTGCGTAAACAGCATCGAGCTATTATTACCCAGGAACAAAATGATGTTTCTTTTACTCTGAAATTATCAGATGGATTAAAAGAGTACACTTGGATGAATTTAAATTGGGATGTTATTTATAAGCAAATAGAAGAGGTTATTGAAAATGGATAAACTCACTCTATGCATACCTACCGGCAGACTTAAGGATGAGACCATCGTCTTACTATCAAAAATGCCTTCCTGGCCTCTTGGTTTTAATCTCAATTCACGAAAGCTTATTTTTCAAGATCAATCGCTCCCGTGGCACATCATTCTTTCTCATCCAAAAGATAGCTCTACCTATGTGGAATTTGGTGCTGCTGACATAGGAATTGTTGGAAAAGACATTCTTCAAGAAAGAGGAAATGAAGTATATGAATTATGCGATCTTCAGATCGGTATTTGCCAAAT
>JAAYUP010000442.1 GCA_012517635.1 Candidatus Atribacter alterifermentans | reverse complement strand
GGTATTTTCCCCTCGCTCTTTTTTACTCCATCGATGATTACCGCTGGGGGTATAAGAATCTTGGCTTCCAAAAGTTTATCAAGATCGTCAATGTATTCAATTTCAGCATCAATATTGTTTTTCTCGATAAAGGATTTGAGAAAAATATTAATTCCCCCCTCATTTTTATTCTCTCTCACCAAAGGTGCATAAAAAAAAGAAACGGGTGAAAATTTAGACGAGAGTGAAAAAAAGATTGAATAACAAAATTTTTTCAGCTATTCAGTCAATTAATAAAAGTGAATTGTCATCATGGATACTGGTAAAAACCGGCTGGTTCATTTTGCTTTTTGTTCCTCTCAACCAACCGGCCATACCTCCTAATTCACTCTGATGAAACCTTCTTCTTCAACGATAGCTTGGCCTTCTTCACTAAAAAAGAAGTCAATGAAATCCTTTGTAACTCCCTTTGGAATATCGGGAGTATACAGATAAAGCCCGCGACTAATGGGGTAGATCCCGCTGAGGGCGTTTTCCTTAGTTGGCTCTACTCCGTCTAAAAGAAGCCCCTTGACTTGATCGGTTACATATCCCAGCCCAACATACCCAATGGCTTCGGGATTTTTCCCAACCTCATCAAGAATTGCCCGATTAGAGGCAAGCATTAAAACGGTCGGCGCTAATTGATCTTTTTTCAAAATATGTTCATTGAAAACTTCGAAGGTACCGGAATTGGTATCACGAGAAATAACCACGATCGGCTTATCTTCTCCGCTGAGGTCTTTCCAGTTGGTGATTGCTCCGGTATAGATCTGCTTCAAGGTTTGACTGTCGATTTGGTTTATTTTGGTATTGGCAGGGCTCACGATGACCGTAATGGCATCCTTGGCAATTTCAAATTCCTGGACAGAGAGACCTTTGGCAACGGCTTTATCCAATTCTTCGGTTTTGATCTTTCTTGATGACATGGCAACGCTAGCGATTTTGTCAATAAGGGCAGCAATACCGACTCCAGATCCACCACCACTTACCGTAATATCTACATCGGGATTTTGATACATAAACTCCTCAGCAACAATCTGCATGATAGGAAGAACAGTGGTTGAGCCAGAAACATTGATTCTTTCCAAAGAAAGAGCTGAAAAAGAAAGAACAAAAACAATAAGACTTATCATTATCAACCCAATAATCCTTTTCATCTAAAGAAACCTCCTGTTTGAATGATCAATGATGAAATTGTAGCTTTCATTTGTTAAAGAATTATTAAAATTATATTAAAGTTTTTAATATTTAAAAAATCAACAGCTTTTTTTAAAAAATTCACGCTGGATTCAGCTTTTGAAAAAGTGCCTGTACTTTCCGAGAGTCTTTTTTCCCAGGCGATGATTCTACTCCACTGTTCACATCAATTCCAAAAGGAGCAATGGTACCGAGACATTTAGAAATATTATCCGGTGAAAGACCTCCTGAAACAAGAAAGGGCTTTCCGAAGCGTTCAATTCCCTTCAGAAGTTTCCAAGAGAATGGTTGACCAGTTCCACCGTTTTTTCCATCAACAAACGTGTCAAAAAGAAAATAATCGGTAACTGATTGATAATACCCCAATTGAATCCAATCTATTGTTTGACCAATTCGAAAAGCCCGAATAATCCCCCTCCCTAATTGGGCACAAAAGGTGGGCTCTTCATTCCCATGAAGCTGAACCATTGAGAACCCACAATAATCTCTTATTTGCTTTATTGTCTGAATACTATGATCCTGAAAAACTCCAATCGAAAGGATTCGGTTAGGGAGGTAAGAAATGAGTTTTTTCGCCAAATCCGGTTTTACATATCTTGGACTGGTTTCGACCTGGATAAATCCCAAAGCCCAAACCGGATATTGGATAAGAACCAAAACATCTTCAAGACGGGTTATTCCACATATTTTTACTTGAAGCATATTTTTTTATCCCTTTCAATTCGCGAAGAGCTTCTCCTGGTTGAGAATGGAAAAGTAAATATTCACCAATTAAAAAATGGTTAATACCCATATCCATAAACCACTGCAGATCTTCACGACTTTTAATCCCACTTTCACAAACAACTGTAACTTGATCTGGTATCTTATTGAAAAGAAATTCAGTAGTATGAAGGGAAACCTCTAAGGTGGCAAGATTTCGATTGTTGATTCCAATAAATTGAGCTCGGGCTTCCAATGCCTTTTCAAGGTCCTGCTGGTCATGAATTTCAACCAAAGGAATAATGTTGAGCTGTTCACAGAGGGAAATAAAATTTCGAATTTTTGGTAAAGAAAGGATCTTTGTAATTATGAGGAGGGCTCCAACTCCAAAATAGGCTGATTGATAAATTTGAATATCATTTATAACAAAATCTTTGCGTAAAACTGGAAGATAGGTATTCTGAATAACCTTTTTAAGCAAAGGAGTGCTCCCTTTAAAAAATTTTTCTTCAGTGACGACCGATAACGCCGAAGCTCCACCTCTTTGATATTCGGACAAATAAAAAGGAACATTTTTGGGGTTCAAAATTGGGCCTCGCGACGGAGATGCTAATTTAATTTCAGCAATGATTACTGGTTCATTTTTTTGTTTAAAAAGATCAATCCACTGGTTTGATCGGCATTTAGCCACTGCGAAAAGAGATTCGATATCTTTAAAATTATATGGTTCAACTCTTTTTAAGTTTTGTTTTTTATCGAATATAATTTGTTCTAAGACATTCATTTCTCCTCTCCTTTTTTTAAGTCGTTAAAAGATTGATTGAAAATAATCAGATTTTGGATTTTTTTATAGGCTTCTCCTGATCGAATACGATCTTCAATCCTTTGATATATTTCACGAAGATTTTTTTCTGGGTAAAGCAACCAAACTAAAAATGCTGTGTTTAAGATAACAGCTCTCCCTAATGTCCCCCGTATTTTTTTCCCTTTGAGTAGTTCATTAAAAAGATGAGCATTTTTTTCTGGACTTCCACCTGATAAACCGTTTATTAAATTTACTTTAAGGCCTACTTGGTCAGGAGAAAAATTCCAAGTTTGTATTTTCCCTTTGTCAATAAGAGCCATCCTGGTAATTCCACAGATGCTCACTTCATCAATACCCGGTTCACCCCAAAACACTAACCCTCTTTGAATGTTTAGATGAAGGAGCGCTTGAGCGACCAAATCGACCAAATTCGGCTTACATACTCCAATCACCTTATGGGTTATCGGAGCTGGGTTGGTCAGTGGTCCTAGAAGATTAAAAATTGTTGGAATGCCCAGCTCTTTTCTCGCCTGTTGAACGGCTTTCATGGCAGGATGATAGAGAGGAGCGTAGAGAAAAGCAAAACCGGTCTGATCGAAAAATTTTTTCATCTTTTCAACTGGAAGGTTAATCTGAAATCCAAGTGCTTCTAAAAAATCGGCACTCCCACAATTGCTGGTGACTGATCGGTTACCGTGTTTAATGACTTTGAGTCCCATTGCATTTGCCAAAAGAGCTGAAGCAGTTGATATGTTAAAGGTTCTTTTCCCATCACCACCTGTGCCGCAATTGTCAATCACCATAATTTTTTTTGATATCGGAAATGGAGTCGCTTTCGCTCTCATGGCAGAAGCAAACCCGGCTATTTCTTGAGGTGTTTCGTCTTTTTGACTATAGGCATAGAGAATTGCTCCAATTTGAGAAGCAGAAAATTGATTTTCCATTAAGTTTAGCATCAATTGATAGGATTCTTTAAAACCAAAATGTTGTTTTTCCTTTAAATAATTGAGGATTTTTGGTGTATCAGGATTTCGCATATTGTATCTCCAGAAAATTTCTTAATATCAATTTTCCCAATGGAGTAAGAATTGACTCTGGATGAAATTGAACACCAAACACTGGGTAGATATTGTGCTCCAAAGCCATGATTTCATGATCACTCGACCAGGCGGTTACTCGTAGTGATGGAGGAATGCTTTCTGCTTGAACAATTAAAGAATGATAGCGACCAACGATGATCTCTTCGGGAAGACCTTGAAATAACCGGGAAGAAGTGAGGTGAATTGAAGATTTTTTTCCATGACAGGGTTTTTTCGCTTTAACAATACGAGCTCCAAAGACATAACCAATACATTGATGGCCAAAGACACACCCCTAATATTGGAATATGAGGTGCAAAAGAACCAATAACATCATTACAAACTCCCACATCAGTCGGATCCTTTGGACCTGGGGAGATCACGATACGATCCGGTTTTAAGGCTTGAATTTCCTTTAGAGTGGTCTCATCATTTCGATAAACCAAGAAATCATCTTGAGTTATTTCTCCCAAATACTGAACCAAATTAAAGGTGAATGAATCATAATTATCGAGAACTAAAATCATTTTAATCCCTTCCTTCAGCCATTTTCAAAGCTCGAATTAGCACTTCGGCTTTACTCTGAGTCTCTTCAAATTCACTAATCGGGTCAGAATCATAAACAATACCCGCTCCGGCTTGAACACTTGCTAAACCTTCTTTAAAAAAGAGACTTCGAATGATTATGCAAGTGTCCATATTTCCATTACCTCCCACATAACCCAAAGCTCCTGCATAAGGACCACGAGCACTAGGTTCTAAAGATTCAATGATTTGCATCGCTCTGACTTTGGGTGCACCACTCACCGTTCCAGCCGGAAAACAAGCTTGTAGAGCCTTCCAAGGAGAATAGTTATCTTGCATTTGGCCAGAAACTTGAGAAACAATGTGATAGACATGGGAATACCTTTCTACCTTCATGAATTCTTCAACCTGAACAGTTCCTGGAAGACAGATTTTCCCAATATCATTCCGACCAAGATCAAGCAACATGATATGTTCAGCATTTTCTTTTTCATCATTGAGAAGTTCTTGGATAATTTCTACTTCTGGTCTCAGTTGTGAACGTTTCCTCGTTCCGGCTATTGGTTTGGTGGTTAATTTCCCTTTATCAAGCTTGACCAACATTTCTGGAGAAGAACCAGCAATTTGAAAATCTCCAGCATCGAGATAGAACATATAAGGTGAAGGATTTATCGATCGAAGACATCGATAGGGCAAAAAGGGGTCACCTTGAAAAGGAACAGAAAATTTTTGTGAAATTACTGTTTGTGAAACATGCCCTTCTTCGATCAATTTTTTGACCTGTTCAACGGCTTTGAGAAAATCTTTCTGAGAAAAATTCGATTGAATTTCTCCATTGAGGTAAAAAGAGGTATTTCTATTGTCTTTTTTTTCTTCCAATAGGTTAAATACCTGATCCATCCAGTTTTCAGCTTGAAGATAAAGCTCTTCCCTCCCCGCAGGAACCACTTGAACTGCTCCGACGGTATGGCGAAGATGATCGATATACAGAAAACGATTAACTGTGAGAAAATAGCCACACGGATATTGGAGAGGTTTTTTCGGAACGGTCTTTTCCCAAGTTTTTACCGCATCGTAACTTAAAAAACCAACTGCTCCACCAAGAAAGGGAATATCAGGTTGGGGATAAATATGTTGTTGAGGATATTTCTCTTCCAAAAAGTTGATCAAATTATCTTTTAAGCTTATTCGAATTTCCTCATCAGGATCGATGATGAGAAAAGAAAACCTTCCCCATACCTCTCCTCTTTCTGCACTTTCCAATAGAAGTACTGGTTTGCAATCTCGAAATGATTCAAATAATGAAATAGGTGTCAATCGATCAAGCAGTTTTTCACGATAGATTGGAATTGAGTCATACCCCTCTTGGGATAAGCGCATAAAGGTTTCTTGGTCCGGTTGTTGTCTCGCCATAAAAGAATGCCTCCAATAAAAAAGCCTTCATCCCTTAAAGAGACGAAGGCTTTATCCGCGGTGCCACTCTTTTTAACGGTACACAAATACCGTTCACTCATCCAGGTACAGGATTTCTCCGATACCCTGCTTCAAATACCGGTGAAGGACCGTTTCCACCTACTTGCCGAGGCGTTCGAGGAACTGCTCCGAGGCCCATTCATTTTCCTCATGTCACCAGGTTCCCACCTCCTTCCCGGCTCTCTCTGGACACGGTTCGAAAATTACTCTTCCTCATCATCGCATTATTTTTTTAATTTGAAGTATCAAAACATATGAATTT
>JAAYUP010000441.1 GCA_012517635.1 Candidatus Atribacter alterifermentans | reverse complement strand
GGTATTTTCCCCTCGCTCTTTTTTACTCCATCGATGATTACCGCTGGGGGTATAAGAATCTTGGCTTCCAAAAGTTTATCAAGATCGTCAATGTATTCAATTTCAGCATCAATATTGTTTTTCTCGATAAAGGATTTGAGATTTTGATAGAGAAGATTGCATTTTTTGCAACCAGCACCTAAGACTTGTACTTTCATGGTATTCACTCCTTTTTTAAAAGATGAGTTCATAAACTGAACCGGCAAGAGTAGAAAACAGAATGACTAAGATGATATAGGTCGTTCCTCGTTTTAAACCCATAATCCGGTTGATGAGGATCATACTGGGAAGGCTCAAAGCTGGACCGGCAAGGAGGAAAGCAATAGCCGAACCGGAGCTCATTCCCATCTCGATGAGACTTCTGGTAATCGGGACTTCGGTGAGGGTGCTGAAATAGAGAATAGCACTGATGCCTGAAGCCAATATGTTGGATACAAAACTCTCTGCCCCAAACAGTTTTACGATCATCGAAGTTGGAACAAAAACCTTGAGCGCGGATGCAACAAACACTCCCGCGATCAGAATGGGAAAGATGAGTTTAAAGAGACTCCATGACTCACGGTACCAGTTTATCCATTGATCTTTTGTAAATAAGAGATAACCTATCGCTAAGGCTGCCACCATTAAAATTCCTTTATATAAGTTGGGTCCCACCATATACATTGTCACTAAAATGAATATAACCAATAAGCCTTTCCAGGGGATACTGGCTTTCGGAGAATTTTCGGTTTCTTCTTGAGTGGTCTCTCGGGCCCGGGCTTTTCCGAAGAGGAGATCCATGACCAATCCAACCCCAAAAGCCAAAATCACCGCTGAAAGTGACCGAGCCCAACCGATGGTTCCCAGCATGGCAGCGGAAATAAAGATGGCAGCAGTATTAATTGCCGGACCGGAATAAAGAAAACTGGTGGCTGGACCGATTCCCGCTCCAATTTTGTACATCGAGGTAAACATCGGGAGGATCGAACAGGAACAAACTGCTAAGATGGCACCGGCAATTGAAGCAACACTTATGGCAATCCATTTATTAGCCCCTGGACCAAAGAAGCGCAAAATACTTTCCTTGTCAAGTAAGGCAGCAATTGCTCCTGATATGAGAAAAGCCGGCACGATTCCCAGTAAGATGTGCAAGGGATCGAGATAGGTTAGAATGGTGCTGAGTCCTTCCCGTAAAGCAGTTTCCCACATTTAGACCCGCTCTCTTTCATCCTTAACAATATCTTCAGCCAATTCAATGATTTTGATGATTCGTTCATCTTTGATATGGAGAATTTTCATCACTCCCCTCTGCTCAATCTCAACCAGATCAGCTAAAACCAGCTCCCGGACATGACGGGAAATCGTGGTTTTGTCGATGGGCATACTCTTCTCAAACTCACACTGACAAAGTGGTTCCTTTGCAATCTTCTTTAATATTTCAATTCGCCAGGGAGAAGAAAGGGCTTTAAATATTTGATCAATCATACCTATCACCTCCTTGTTTCATTATTGCAATATATTACAATAATACAATATATTTGTCCACACCCCCAATTAATTTATTAATTCTTTTTCCTCTTATCTTTTAAACATTGATAAAAAATTTGTATAGATTATTCTACTCAAGAGATATATGGATACCTAAAGGAAGTATTTATCGGTTGGTTGTATAAAATAAAAAATCCCCTGAGCTTCAATCAACCTAAGCCTATCTTCCCACCGGCAAAGGTTTGAATGACTTTTTTCATTTCTAGGGATAAGAGGGCTTTGTAAAAGCGGCCGGAATCCCAGCCAGTTTTAGTGAGCAGTTCATCAAGATAGCAACCAGAAATATCGAGGAGATTAAGAAGCTCTTTTTCATCTGGATCTAACTCAGGAAGTGTTGGCTTGCTCTTCATCTTCGATTGGGATGAAGACAGAAATCCCAATTCCTCAACAATATCAGCAACACTGTGGACTAATCGCGCTCCTTGATTGATGAGTTGATGAGTACCTTCACTCTGGGATGAAAAAATTGACCCTGGTACAGCCATCACTTCCCTCCCCTGTTCCAGGGCAAAATTAACGGTGATAAGAGCCCCACTTTTGGCGGGAGCTTCCACTACCACTACTGCGAGGGAGAGACCACTGATGAGACGGTTTCGAACCGGGAAACTTTCTTTTTGTGGTCCAAAACCGGGAACAAATTCACTGATCAAGGCACCCTTTTGGTGAAGGATTCGTTCGGCTAATCCTCGGTTCGAACCTGGATAGACGATATCAACTCCAGTCCCTAAAACGGCAACGGTTTTTCCCTCTCCCTCCAGGGCACCATAATGGGCTTCTCCATCAATTCCCAGGGCTAAACCACTGACTACCACCCAGCCTTCTTCAGCCAGAGAACGGGCTAAATAACGAGCTGCTTTTTTCCCATAGGGGGTGGCTCGTCGGGTTCCAACCAGAGCAATCCATTTTTTATAGGAACGAAAATCAAAATCCCCTCTTTGATAGAGAAGATAGGGTGGATAGGTTATATCTCTCAATAAAGCCGGATATTGTTCATCGGAAATGGGGAGGATTTGGATTCCCCGCTTGACGATTTTTTGGAAAACCTCTTCCGGCTGAAGCGACGATTTAACTGGAAGAATTTCTTCAACGATTTTTTCTCCGAGACACTGGATGAGGTCTTTGGGGGATGCCTTCCAGGCGTCACTTGCCGATCCAAAAGTCTCGATTATTTTCTGAAAACGAACCGGACCGATACCTGGTAAATGATTGAATGCCACCCAGAAAGGAAGGTCTTTCATCTTTAAAACTCCAGGTATTT
>JAAYUP010000440.1 GCA_012517635.1 Candidatus Atribacter alterifermentans | reverse complement strand
GCTGTATCTGGGACATCGCTTTGCCTCCTCTGGACTGGTTTTGCTGATACAAATACTGTATCCAGAAAAGCAAGCGGTGTCCATTTTTATTTGACTTTTTTATCAAGTATTTGGGAGAAGAACCAAAAATTGAGTATAATAAATAATAGTTGTTATAGAGATATTCTTTGTAAGAGAAAACCGTAAAAAAGGGAAAAAAGGAGGTGTTCTATAAAAAAGAATAATAAAACACTCTTCAATATTTACTTATATTCGTATTCATTAATTAAAAAGTTAAAAAGGGGGAAATGGTAAAATCATGAGAAAAGTAGCAATTATTGGAGCTGGAAGTATTGTTTTTTGTAAAACATTGATGCTGGATATAATGGCTACTGATGGATTAGAAGATACCGTCTTCGCTCTAATGGCTCCAAGTGAACGGAATATTTCAAAAGTTAATAATTTTGCAAACCGTGTAATTCATGAGAATAGTTTACCAACAGAAGTGTACACAATTACAAATAGTCGTGAGGCATTAAAAGGAGCCGATTATGTTATTTCGACATTTCAGGTAGGCGGGGTCAAAGCATTCGAGTACGATTGGAAAATTCCTAAAAAATTTGGAGTTGATCAATGTATTGGTGATACTTTAGGTCCAGGTGGAATTTTCCGTGCATTAAGAAGCATTCCCGTTATTCTTGATTTAGCAAAAGACATGGAAGAGCTTTGTCCGAAAGCATTATTGTTGAATTATGTTAATCCAATGGCAATGGTTTGTTGGGCATTGGGAGAAACCAAAGTTAAATTTGTTGGGTTATGTCATGGTGTTCAAACCACATTAGATCTCATTTCAGGGTATGTCGGTGTTCCAAAAGAAGAAATTGACTATATTTGTGCCGGGATTAATCATATGGCTTGGTTTCTCAAATTGGAAAGAAATGGTCAAGATCTGTATCCTATTCTGAAAGATAGATTCGAGCAACCAGAATACTACGTGAATGAAAAAGTTCGTGGTGAGGTATTACGTCAATTCGGATATTTCATGACAGAATCAACCGGTCATCTTTCAGAATACGTTCCATGGTTCCGTAAAAACCAGAAGTCACTTGATATTTATTGTGATGAACCTGATTTTGGTGGAGAGTCCGGGGCTTATTATAAATGGTGTGCACATGTTGCTGATAAATATAGTCAAAAGGACGTCCTTTCAGATGAGTCGACTAAATTACCGCCTCGAAGCGTCGAATACGGTTCTTATATTATTGAAGCCGCAGAAAAGCGGAAACCTTTTAAGTTTAACGGAAATATTCGGAATGATGGGATGATTCCGAACCTTCCTAATGACTGTTGTACTGAAGGTCCTATATATGCCGATGAAAATGGATTGAACAAAACCATTGTTGGAGATCTTCCGCCTCAATGTGCTGCTTTAAACATGACTAATATTAATGTTCAGCGCTTAGCTGTCCTTGCAGCTAAAAATGGCGACCCAGAAGCAGTTGTCCAAGCTTGTGCAATGGACCCCTTAACAGGAGCTGTATTGAATCTAAATGAAATACGAGAAATGGCGAGTGAGATGTTGGAAGCAGAAAAACAATGGTTGCCACAATTTGAGGGTAAAACGATCAGGAAAACACCTCTTATTCATATTCCAAAAAATATTCAGCGAGCAAAAGTTCCAGTAGATCCCGCTTTAGCGATTATCCATCGCTTTGGAAAATTAGCGGAATGAATTGTACTGATATAAATGAAGTAAATTTTATTCGAAGGAGTCCGGTTTTATTACCTAAGGACGTAAGAATATCATCCACCCAATCCGTCATTTCTGAGGAGCGTCTTAAGCGACGTGAGAATCTCATCCTTTAGAGTTTTTATAAAAAAGAATCGAAAAGATGAGATCCTCACGCCCTCATAAAGCGAGGGCTCAGGATGACGGGTTTGGTGTCAGATGAGATCCTCATGCGGGAAAGCACCGCTCAGGATGACAGATGAAAAGCGCCCTCCCCGCTGCGAAAGCGGCACTGTACGGAGGGGGAATTGTTAAAATATTTCCCCATTGACGGGGAATTATATTCATATGATGATGTTTTCAAGGTTGAAATAAAGAATTGGAGAGGTTTTTAGAGCATCTGGAAAAGGATCATCTTGGTAGCGTCTTTATTAGCATAGGATGCATAAATAACTCATGTAAATTATTCAATAATCAATTATTGAGAGCACGGCAAGATTGACGCTTAACCAAGATTGGATTAACAACTATTCTTTTTTCTTTTTCACTAGGTTCCCCATTCGCTATTACTTCTTCAAGAAGTTCTATTCCTATTTTTCCCATGTCGTACTTGGGTTGTTTAATTGAAGTCAAAGAAGGATGCACATAAGAACAGAGCAAAATATCATCAAAACCAATGATAGAAATATCTTCAGGTACTTTTAAACCGGCAGAAAGAAAAGCCTTCATAGCTCCTACTGCAACCAAATCAGAACTACACATCACCGCAGTTGGTAAAGGACGCTCACTCATCAGCTTCTCTCCCAAAGAAAAACCAATTTCCACTCGTTTTTTCTGTTTTTTTTCAACAAATATCCAATTTTCTCGAAAATCTAATTTAAGACTTTTAACCAACCGAAGAAAGGCTCTTTGTCTTTCCACCAGAGCGAGTGCATACGGTGGTTCGCTCAAATAGGCAATTCGACGGTGACCGATTTCTACCAGATAGGATAAACCCTGTCGAATACCTTCTTCGTTGTTGAGAAAAACCGATGGCCAAAAATCATTAACTGGGGATACATCAATAGTAGAAACCGGAACTCGCGCTTCTTTTAATTTATCCCATAGTTTTTCTTCGATTAAGTTATACCCCACCACGACTCCATCCACTTGTTTGGATACCACTAATTCAATATAGTCCTTTTCTAAACGTCTTTGATAATCCGTCGAATAAAGAAGAAGATTATAATTTTTTTCTTTAGCAGTTTCTATAACTCCTTTTGCTAATTCAGCATAAAACATATTTGTAATATCAGGGATTAAAAGTCCGATAATATTGGTTTTCCTCTGTTTGAAATTTCGTGCTGTTACGTTAGGATAATAATTAAGTTTTCGGATAGCTTGGATAATCTTCTTCTGAGTTTCTATGGCAACTGGTGCTGTTCCATTAAGAAAATGCGAAACAGTAGATTGGGCTACCTCTGCTTCCTGGGCAACATCTCTCATTGTAACACTTTTCATTCAATTTTCACCTTAAACAAACAATATTTATTTTTATCATCTTGTCCTAATGAGCAAAACAACATGCCCTTCTTTCAATCTCCATGATCGATTGATCATTCAAAAACCAATCAAACGGTTTATGATGACATCCACCATTTTTTAAAATAGTTACAAAATTTTGTTATTTTCCCCTGCCGGTATTGAGCAACTAAAATAGTAAAATATTATTCATAATATAAAAAAATGCTTACTGATTTCTTGCCGCTTCTATCTCCTTCATTTTTGCTTCAAAATAAGCTAAGTCATATTCGAAACTTCCAGCTTTGACTCCAGCAAAATAAGCATCTTTTTTCCAAGGTACTGCTGAATCGATATTTTCTTTGGTAATTAAGTCTTGATAAACTGTTAGAAGTCTTTCAAAGGGTTCTCCATTAAAGTATCGAACCATTTGCTGGAAAGATAAATGAGCGCAGAGTGATGGAGGATCTGGTGCTGTAGCTGCTACTTTCCCTGCTTTAATCCACTCGATTCCTTCTTCTTTGCCATTGGTGGTAAGTATTATTTTATCCTTCACACCTTGTTCCTCAAATACTTGGAGCACTCCGGCTGTCATTTCTTCGTTCATCACATATACAATATCAAACTCTCGACCAGAAGCTAAAAGATCTTGAGCTACAGGAATAGCTTTCGTGCGCTGCCACTCCCCTGACCCGACGCTTACCACTTTTATACCAGTATTATAAGCATCCAAAGCATCCTGGATACCCTGAGCATGGGCTTCAGCTGTTCCTTGCCCGTAAAAGCCGTCTATGGAAACGACTTTGGCATTCGGATAATTTTTAGCAATCCATTCACCGTTCATGTAACCACAATTATAATAACTAAAGCCGACATGGCCAGTAACTTTACCACCGGTTGTTTCTTCATCTGGTCGCCCAACAACAAAGAATATAGGGACACCAGCATCATTGGCCATTTTTGCTGCTTGGCCAGCAGAAAATACATTGGCAGTTATTACAGCTATCGCATCGACACCTTTCGTTATTAAGTCTTGAACATTCGAAATCTCTTTTTCTGGTGAATACTCTGAATTTAAAACGGTAACTTCCCATCCCATATCTTTTGCTAGAGCTTCGTAAACGTCAAACAATTTATAGTAATAATCATCTGGCCCGGCGTTTACAAGCCCGATACTTTTCCCACTAAGGTCAGCTTCCGCTGCTTCAGCAAAAGTAAAAGCCGCTAAACTGAACAATAGGGTAACCGTTATGAAAAACGATATGAACTTTTTCATTTTCATGACCTCCTTTGGTGAAAGGCATTAAAAAAAATACCGGCAGGGAAAATTTTTTAACACAAATTGATTCACAATCTTAAGATTACTTCTTTAGTAGCTAACTTTGTCCTTAAAGAGTACTCGATTTTAAACTGCTATAATAACTCACCGTAACAGAAACCACGATAACAGCACCTTTAAACACGTACTGCCAATGAGGAGATATCCCAATAACATTCATAGCATTGGTAATGCTTCCGAGTAATAAAATTCCAATAACAGTTCCCAAGATATTTCCCTTACCACCACTGAGGGCAGTACCACCAACAACAGCAGCGGCAATAGCATCAATTTCCTTTCCAGAACCCATGAGTGGATTTCCAGTCCCTAACCGTGATAACTGTGTCATAGCGGCTATTGAAATAAGAAGTCCATTAATAATGTAAATTATCAATTTGAAGCTTTTTACGTTGATTCCAGCTAAATAGGCAGCATTTTCATTACACCCCACCGCATAGATTCGTCTTCCAAATTTAGTATATTTCAGCATCAAACCTAAAAAAATTGCCAATGAAATGAATACATAAACTGGCATACCAATACCAAGAGGGAATGTTCTTCCTAATAATTTAAACGTATCCCCAATACTGATTTCCGACCCTTTTGTTATCAAATAGGTAAAACCTTGAAAGATGATCATAAAACCAAGGGAAACAATAAACGGTTCTAATTTGGTTCTTGATATGATAAATCCCATCACCCCGGAACATAAAACTGAAATGAAAATTCCTAAAATAACAACGACCGGTATAGAGAGTCCTGCCACCATTAAATAAGCCATGGCACAACCAACAAAACTCACAAACCATCCAACCGAGAGGTCAATTCCCCCTGAGAGCATAACCAATGTCATGCCTAGTGCTAACATTCCTGTAATTGAGACCTGAATTAATATATTTCTGATATTCATTGGCATCAGAAATCGTGGCTGAATAAAACCTACCACAATAATAAATACTATAAAAACCAGGAATATTGGAGCAGTATCACTCTGTAGAAAAGTTCTCATTAAAGACAATTTCTCATTTTTATCGACTTTCACGCCCAAGGTTACTTCCCTCCATAGTCACCCCTATCGAATACTTGAGAATATTCTCCTCAGAAAATTCATTTTTTTGTAATTCTGCAACTATTTCACCATCACGCATTACATTTATCCTATCGCTCATAGCCAATAATTCCATCATATCTGAAGAAATCATTATGATGCTTTTT
>JAAYUP010000439.1 GCA_012517635.1 Candidatus Atribacter alterifermentans | reverse complement strand
GAGTGGCTATAGAAACCGTGAGACAATTAGAAGCACAACTACTTATGAGACATTATGAAGGATTTATTAAAAAATAATTTGAAGGGGGAATTACATCAATGTTTATGGTGCTCCTTGGACCACCAGGGGCGGGTAAAGGAACCCAAGCAAAAAAAATAGAAGAACAATATAATATCCCACAAATCTCAACGGGCGATATCATTCGGTTGGCTATACAAGGTAAATCGGAATGGGGTAAAAAAGCCGAGGAATATGTTCGATCAGGTGAGTTAGTACCAGATGAAGTGGTTATTGGAATTATACGGGAAAGGCTTACCCAAAATACCTACCGTAATGGTTTCATGTTAGACGGTTTTCCCCGTAACCTTGAGCAAGCTGAAGCATTAAATCAACTTTTAAAAGAAATCGGGATTCAGCTTAACCTGGTTTTGTACTTTGATGTCGATCGCGATGAAGTGATTGAACGGCTCTCAGCACGAAGGATTTGTGAGAAATGTCAAACTCCTTATAATATGGTTTCTAAACCACCGAAAAACGATGAGATTTGTGACATCTGTCAAGGTCGAGTGATTCAAAGACCTGATGATCGCCCAGAGGTTATTATGAACCGATTGAATACTTACGAACAACAGACCAAGCCTTTAGTTGATTACTATCGTTCCCAGGGAATTCTTAAAATTGTCGTATCGAAGGGATCGATAGACGATGTATTTCAACAGGTTCAGAAGGTTTTGGGGTTAATAAAAGCATGAGTATTTTTCTTCAGGAAAGCGATCTCAATTCCCTGCGGAAGAGTGGTAAAATTTTAGCCGGTGCTATGAAAGAAGCAAAAAAATATATTTTGCCAGGAATAAAGACCGCTTTTATCGATGAAATAGTAGAAGAATTTATCATTCAAAAGGGAGCAAGACCCGCCTTTAAGGGATATCGTGGTTTTCCAGCTTCGCTGTGTATTTCTATCAATGAACAGGTCGTACATGGAATCCCAGGAGAACGAGTTATTCAGGATGGCGATTTGGTAAGTGTCGATATTGGAGTTGAATATCAGGGATATTTTACTGATGCGGCTTTTAGTGTTGTTGTTGGAAGTGGAAACAGTGTAGCTTATCAACTGGTAAAGGTTGCCAAAGAATCTCTATTTGAAGGAATCCATAAAGCAAGAATAGGAAATCGCATAGGGGATATATCCTATGCGATTCAGAAATACATTGAAAAGAATGCCTTCTCGGTCGTTCGGGATTTTGTTGGTCATGGATTAGGTCTCTCACTTCACGAAGAACCTCAAATACCAAATTTCGGATCGCGAAATCAAGGTCCATTGATAAAAAAAGGAATGGTGCTGGCTATTGAACCCATGGTCAACGAAAAAGGTTTTCAAGTACAAATTTTAGACGACGGTTGGACAGTTGTCACCCGCGATCATGGGCTTTCAGCTCATTATGAACATACGGTTTTAATAACTGAAGATGGACCGGAAGTATTGACCATGGATAGGAGAGGGGATGAATAGAATACATGGCCAAAGAAGAATTTATTGAAGCGATCGGTACAGTAGTTGAACCCTTACCCAATGCTATGTTCAGGGTGGAATTGGAAAGTGGAAAAGTCATTTTAGCCCATATCTCTGGGAAAATGAGAATGCATTATATTCGAATCTTACCGGGAGATAAGGTTACCGTTCAAATTTCCAAGTACGATCCGACCAAGGGACGAATTACCTATCGTCATAAATGACCATGGCAGAATAAAAAATATTAAAATCTTTATCATGGTTTTAGTTGATTCAATTTGAAATAACAAAGAAAGAAGCCATAGTTACTACCAAAAGGGAGGACAAGATCGGGGAGCTGATTTTTTGTCTTGAATTTTCAATAGGGAGGTATTACAATGAAAGTCCGCGCATCGGTCAAACCGAGGTGTGAAAAGTGTAAAGTCATTCGTCGTAATGGGAGAGTATTTATTATTTGTACTAACCCAAGACATAAACAAAGGCAAGGTTAGGAGGTTATTCCATGGCTCGAATTGCTGGAGTCGATTTACCGAACAGCAAAAGGATTGAAATTGCTTTAACTTATATTTATGGTATTGGGTCAGTTCTTTCCAAAAAAATTATTAAAGAAACCCAGATTGATCCGAATATTCGGGTAAAAGATTTAACCGATGAACAATTGAATAAACTGCAAAAAGCGGTTGAAAAATATCCGGTTGAGGGTGAATTGCGTTCTCAGATCTCTCAAAATATAAAGAGGTTGATTTCCATTGGTGCTTATCGAGGGATAAGGCATCGGCGGGGTTTACCTGTTCGGGGCCAAAGAACGAGAACGAATGCTCGTTCTCGTAAGGGATCAAAACGAACAGTTGGAGTAAGCCGAAAGAAGTAATTTTTAATAAATAAGGAGGCATCGACGCTTTGGTTAAAAGAACAAAAGGGAAACGAAAAGAAAAAAAGGTGGTTCGTGAAGGAATCGCCCATATTAAATCGACATTTAATAATACTATTGTTTCAATTAGCGATAGACAGGGAAACGTCATTTCTTGGGCGACATCGGGAGGAAGTGGTTTCAAAGGAACAAAAAAGGGAACCCCCTTTGCAGCTCAATTAGCTGCTGAAACTGCCGCTAAAAAAGCCATGGATCAAGGCTTAAGAGAAATAGAAGTTTTGGTGAAAGGACCTGGATCAGGCCGTGAAACGGCTATCCGTTCTTTGCAAGCGACTGGTTTGGTTATAAAATCGATTAAAGATGTGACTCCAATACCTCACAATGGTTGTCGGCCACCGAAGCAAAGAAGGGTTTAAGAGGAGGATTCATTCATATGTCAAGATATACCGATGCAAAATGCCGATTATGTAGACGGCAGGGAGTGAAATTGTTTTTAAAGGGACCTCGTTGCATGACACCAAAATGTGCTTTTGAAAAGAGGCCTTTTTCGCCAGGAATGAGCCGAGGTTCAAGAAGGCGTCTTTCGGATTATGGTGTCCAATTGAGAGAGAAGCAGAAAGTTCGCTTTAAATATGGAATTTCTGAACGGCAGTTTAAGAATTATTTTGTGAAGGCAAATCGTATTCCGGGAGTGACTGGTGAGAACTTCTTACGTCTTTTAGAAAAGCGTTTGGATAATGTTGTTTTTCGTGGAGGAATTGCCGATTCCAGAAGCGATGCTCGGCAAATGGTGCTCCATCGCCATTTTAAAGTGAACGGGAAGATAGTTAATATCCCATCCTTTACGGTTTCGGTGGGAGATAAAATTGAATTAACGAATATTGGGAAGCAGCATAAAAAGATCAAAGAAATTATTGATGAAAAAGAACAACTGAATCCACCCGGCTGGTTGGAATTCCAGCCAGAAGAAGTTGCATTCACGGTTAAACGAGAACCAAATCGAGACGATATTGATTATCAGGTAGAGGAATCTTTGATCGTTGAGTTTTATTCCAAGTAAATTTGAGGTGTAAGTATGCCCGATATTAAGGAAATGTTGAAATTTGAAACAATTGAGCTTCGAGAGGATCGAGTTACGCGAGCTCGTTATGGGAAGTTTTCGATAGAACCTTTAGAATCTGGATGGGGTGTAACCTTAGGAAATGCCATTCGGCGTGTCCTTCTCTCTTCTATGGAAGGGGCTGCGGTTACCTCGGTCGAGATAGATAATGTCAGTCATGAATTCTCTTCTCTTCCAGGGATGAGGGAGGATATTACTGATCTGCTCCTCAATGTTAAAGGTTTGGTTCTTTCTTCATCCTCTCCAGAGGAAGAAATACTGAGAATTGATGTCAGAGGAAATGAAGATTCCGACCAGCCACGGCGAGTAACAGCTCGCGACATTCAACCTAATCCCAATGTTGAGATTATTAATCCGGATCATTATTTAGTAGAGTTAAATCATGAAGGTCACCTTTCAATGACTCTTTATGTTAACCATGGAAAGGGATATCAAGAGACATCTGAAAAGGTTGCACGCGATTATCGGAATATTCAGATTGATGCAATTTTTACCCCAGTAAAAAAAGTGAATTATACGGTGGTTGATACCCGAGTTGGTCAATTCACCAACTTTGATAAGCTTATTCTTGAAATATGGACCAACGGTTCTATTCTTCCTCAAGAAGCTTTAAAAAATTCACTCGAGCTCCTGGTTGGTGAAATAACTTATATTTATGGCTTGGTTAAGGAAAGTATGTCAGATAGTTTGGTAGCTCCAGTTGACGTTGTTTTAGAAGAGAACGAACAGGGAGAAGACAAACTTATCGAAGAATTAGAATTATCAGTTCGAGCTTATAATTGTCTTAAGCGCGCTCGAATTAATACTCTCCGTGAACTTTTGGAAATCATTAACCAACGCCCAGAAGATTTGAAAAAGATTAAAAATTTAGGTCAAAAAACCTATGAAGAAATCGTTGAGAAAGTTGAAAAACTTGGTTTCGAACTCAATAAAGTCAATATAGATGAGGTGAACAACCAATGAGGCATAGAATGAAAAGAGGGAAACTGGGTCGTACCACCTCCCATAAAGAAGCGATGTTATCAAATCTTTTAGTTTCTTTAATTAAATCAGGAGCAGTTGAAACGACTGAGTCGAAAGCAAAAAACCTTAAACCACTGTTTGAGAGAATTATATCTCAAGCAATTGAAGGAACAAATGCTACTACGATTCAAGTTATGCGATGGGTAGATGATAAAGAAGCTTTTAAAACCCTTCAAAGAAATTTAGTTCCACGTTTGAAAGAAAGAAATGGAGGATACTGTCGAATTTATAAAACTGGATTCCGCCAAGGAGACGGGGCTCCAATGGCACGGGTTGAAATACTTTCTGAATAAAACGACGAGCTGGATAGCAAGATACCCTGCCAGCCAAAGGGCTGGCTTTTTTATGGAAAGGACCTGTGACGGTGATTGAGTTTAAGGGAGTGTCCTTCTGGTTTACTGAAGATGAAACATTAATAGAAAAAAAGGATGAAGTTCTTCGTAATATTGAACTCGTCATTCCAAAGGGTGAGTTTGTTGTTTTATTGGGAAGAAATGGTTCGGGAAAATCCACTTTAGCCAAGCATTGTAATGGATTATTACTTCCCAAAAAAGGCGAAGTTATCGTAGATGGAAAAAGTACCAATCAATCAGAATTTTTATGGGAAATTCGTCAAAAAGTTGGACTCGTTTTTCAAAATCCTGATAACCAGATTATTGCAACTACTGTTGAAGAAGATGTTGCTTTTGGACCAGAGAATCTTGGAGTGCCTCAAGATGAAATACGAAAGCGGATTGACCAAGCGTTAGATAGAGTTGGGATGAATGATTTTCGAAAAAAAGAGCCACATCTCCTTTCTGGGGGCCAAAAACAGAGAGTCGCAATCGCGGGTGTTTTGGCTATGCAACCAGAATATATAGTATTCGATGAAGCAACATCAATGCTCGACCCCGAAGGCCGAAGCGAAATTATGTCGCTCATTTCTCAACTTCGTGGATCAATTACGATTTTCCAAATTACCCACTATATCGAAGAAGCTGTTGATGCCGATCGGGTTATTATCATGGATCAAGGCCAAATTGTTGCTCAGGGAAAACCAGCAGATATATTTAATCAAAGAGAACAAATTTATGAATGGGGTTTAGAACTCCCGGTGGTATCGGAAACTGCCTGGATACTTCGAAGGCGGTTTCCCGAGCTATTTCCAATCCTTCCCCTTCAAGCAGAAGAACTGGTAGCTGCCTTGTGTTCATTCGTTTAGAAAACGTCTTCTATAGTTATTTCCAGAATACTCCTTTTGAAGTACAAGCCCTTAAGAATATCACTCTCACTATAGATAGGGGAGAGTCGGTTGGCATTATTGGAAGAACCGGTTGTGGTAAGTCCACCTTAATTCAGCATTTTAACGCTCTTCTTTTCCCTACTCAAGGATCAGTTATCATTGATGGTGAAAAAATCCAAAAAAAGAGTTCGCAATTAAGAGGAATACGAAGAAAAATCGGCTTGGTATTTCAATATCCTGAACATCAAATTTTTGAAGAAACCGTTTTTGATGAGGTAGCCTTCGGGCCACGAAATAACGCCGTAAGTGGTCAAAAGTTAGAAGAAACAGTGAAGTGGGCTTTGGAAAGTGTTGGTTTGGATTATCAAGAAATTTATAAAAAGAATCCTTTTGAATTAAGTGGAGGACAGATGAGACGAGTTGCTATTGCCAGTATTCTATCGATGCGACCGGAAGCATTAGTTTTAGATGAACCGACTGCAGGACTTGATCCTGAAGGGAAAAGATTGATTCTTAAAAAACTAAAAACTCTTCGAGAAGACTATGGTACGACCCTGGTTTTAGTATCCCATAGCATGGATGATTTGGCTTTGATAGCTGAAAGGATAATAGTAATGGATCATGGAACTATTGGATTAGATAGTTCGGTACGCCAGATTTTTTCTCAAGGAAAAACCTTGGAATGTTATGGAATTAAACCACCCACGACTACTCGTATCGCTGAATTGCTATGGGATAAAGGTTTTGATATTGGGAAGGGAATTTTAACTGCTCAGGAATTATCTGAACAAATTGCAGAAAAGATATTAAAGAGAAGAAGGCATTAATATGCTGGGAAAGAGCATAGCAATTGGACAATTTATCCCGATAGAATCGCCGATCCACCGGTTGGATCCTCGC
The DNA here is from genome assembly GCA_012517635.1 of Candidatus Atribacter alterifermentans. Classification (GTDB taxonomy): domain Bacteria; phylum Atribacterota; class Atribacteria; order Atribacterales; family Atribacteraceae; genus Atribacter; species Atribacter alterifermentans. Next base: position 2,129 of record JAAYUP010000439.1, on the reverse strand, counting down.
GTGAAAATCCTAATATCGGCAATTTTTATTGTTGTTTTATTTATTGTTAAGGAGTGGTTCTCCTTTCTTTTTATTGGAAGCTTCATCATCTTTTTAACCCTTACAGCACGGATACCTCTTTCTTATATCGGAAAAAGCCTGAAACCCATCCTTTTCCTGTTAGCCTTTACCCTTATTTTACAAGTTTTTTTTACACCCGGAGAGTATATATGGGAGTATAGTTTTCTTCATGTTTCAAAGGAGGGATTAACCCGAGGTTTATTTATCATTGTTCGGCTTTGTCTTTTAATTTTATGTACTGCGCTTTTAACTCTTACTACTTCACCAGTTGAATTAACTGATGGGTTGGAATCGCTCCTCAGCCCTTTTAAAAAATGGGGCTTCCCTGCTCACGAATTAGCAATGATGATGACTATTGCTATCCGTTTTATACCAACCTTGATGGAAGAAGCTGACCGAATCATTAAAGCTCAGCAAGCGAGGGGTGCCGATTTTGAAACAGGAAGCTTGATCCAACGAGCTAAAAATCTTATTCCTTTGTTGGTTCCCCTTTTTATTAATTCTTTTAAACGAGCTGATGACTTGGCAGTTGCCATGGAGTCGCGTTGTTATCGAGGTGGTATTGGTCGGACTCGACTTCGAATCCTTATTTTACAACCCCTTGATTTTCTTTTTCTAAGTGGGACTCTCATTTTCATTACGACAGTTATTTTTTTATCAGTGTTTATTTGGTAAAGGACACTCCAATATTCATGCAAAAGTTGAAAGACAATAAGTCGATAGGCCCTAAGAAGAAAAATTTAGTGATGGTAATCGAATATGATGGAACCAATTATTTTGGTTGGCAGAGTCAACCGAATCGAAACAGTATCCAATCTGTTCTCACTCAAGCCCTCACGTCCATTTTAAATCAACCGATAACCCTTCATGCCTCTGGTCGAACTGATGCCGGAGTTCATGCCTTAGGACAGGTAGCCAATTGCCGAGTCGAATTGACTCTGGAAATATCAACTCTTTTTCGGGCATTAAATTCCTATCTTCCTCCTGATATCAGAGTTATACACCTTCAAGAAGTTTCTCTATCCTTTAATGCTCGTAAAGATGCGACTAGTAAGGAATATCATTATTGGATGTATAGTGGCAACCAATTTCCTGTGTTCTTGCGTCACTATATGTTTTATCCTGGAAATTATAAAATTAATTGGCCACTATTAAAAGAATGTATCAATCTCTTTGTAGGAGAACATGATTTCACTGCTTTTAGTGCCTCGGGCAGTACTATAAGAAATATGGTCCGCCAGATTCACCGATTTGAAGTTTATGATTTTCAGCATGGTTTTTTGTCTTTCCAAATTGTTGGGAATGGTTTTTTGTATAAAATGGTTCGAATTCTTTTAGGGGAAATCTGGATGGTTCAGTTGGGGAAAAAAAAGATTGATGACCTCCGTTTGGCTTTATCCCAGCCCAATCGCGGTAAACATCGGTTATGTCTTCCCCCTCATGGCTTGTATCTCGCTCGAGTTTTCTATCCAGAATATGATTTTTGGAATAGCAATCACCCTTCGCCATCCTTGCCATTTTTTCTTTCAAAAAAAGGGTTCATGATTTAAATTATGAAGCAAAAACCCCTTCTATTTATCTGTGCTGAAAACACCGTGAACGGTGAACCGTGAACCGTTTAAAAACCGCCCTCATCCTCACCTTCTCCAATCAAGAAAGACTGAGGGGGAGAGGGGGCGATGGGGTGAGGGGGAAGGCATTTTCATCCTCATCTGGTGCCATTATCCTGCAAGAGGTTCTATTAAAAAATTTAAAAAAACCGTGATTTATGGTTGACAATTCCAGGTAGCCTGTGTTAAATTATCTCTTGCCCTCTGGTTGAGGTAAAAACCTGAAGGATTAAGGACCTTGAAAAGTAAATATTCCGCCTACTTCCAAAAGAAGTTTCCACATAATAAGCGGTCCACAATCGGGCCGAGATTGAAACCCACCTCTTTTCTCAAATAGGAGAAGAGATTGTGATACAGATGTGTCACGGAGGGTTTGATCCTGGCTCAGGACGAACGCTGGCGGCGTGCCTAACACATGCAAGTCGAACGCAAGGGTCTTTTTTCGCAAGAAAAGAGATG
>JAAYUP010000040.1 GCA_012517635.1 Candidatus Atribacter alterifermentans | reverse complement strand
TGGAAAGAAGTTAAGGATATTGCTTCGAGTGTTTTACTGACCATAAAAAAAGAGCTCGATCTGAATGAAAAGGTTGAAAATATTTCTATTGCCAATAAGCAACTGGTTGCTATCTGCCGCGCCCTGATTCGAGATGCCAAGCTTATTATCATGGACGAACCCACAACGGCTATTACCAAAAAAGAAATTGACAAACTTCTATCAGTCATTGTCGATTTGAAAGAAAGAGGAATTTCTACCTTATTTGTAAGTCATAAACTCAGTGAAGTTTTACAAATTGCTGAAAAAGTGACGGTTCTAAGAGATGGGAAGAAGGTTGATGATTATAGCGCACGTGAATTAGACTACGATTCCCTTTCCTATTATATGAGCGGGAAAAAAATCGATCACTCGGTTTTTAACTATCATCAAGGTTCTGATCAAAAAACCTTATTAGAAGTTAAAAATCTTACCAAGAAAGGTCAATTTAAGGATATCAATTTGAAACTGAAGCCCGGTGAAATAATAGGGATGATTGGATCTTTAGGTTCCGGAAGGACTGAAGTTGCGTTGTCATTATTTGGTTTAAATAAGCCGGATTCGGGAACAATCTATATGAATGAAAAGCCAGTGAAAATAAACTCGCCTCAGAAAGCAATCAGCTTGGGTTTATGTTACCTCCCAGAAGACCGGCTGAACCAAGGATTGTTTTTAAGACAGTCAATCCAGAATAATGTGGTTGTAACCAATTTAAGGAAATTATTGGGTAAATCCAGACTTCTCAATAACAGCAAGAAATACCAATATGCCAAAATGTGGATTGATGAATTAAAGGTGAATGTACCTTCTTTAGAAGTTGCAGTTCAAGCTCTTTCTGGTGGAAATCAACAGCGAGTTGTCATAGCCAAGTGGTTGGCAACCGATCCCAAGGTTTTCATTTTAGACAGTCCTACGGTGGGAATTGATGTAAACTCTAAAAGTAATATCCATAATTTGATTCGGCAGTTAGCTCAAAAAGGTATTGGAGTGATCATGATTTCCGATGAAGTTCCCGAAATAGTTCGTAATTGTAATCGGATTCTTGTAATGGCCGAAGGAAGAATTGTTCAAGAAGTCAATACCGTTGATATAACTGAGGATGAGTTATTTGACTTGGTATCAAGCAATTCAAAAAATAGTGAAGGATAAAGACCATGACTGGAACGATGAGTAAAAGTCAGATACAGAAAATATTCAGTCAAAATGAAGCTTATTTATCTTTGATTATTGTTGCTTACTCTATTTTGGTTACATCTTTGAATCCCTCTTTTTTGTCTTTTGAAAATTTACTTGATCTGGGAAAAAGTAGTGCGAGTTTGGGTATCTTGGCTATTGGAGTTTTTATCGTTCTGCTCTCTGGTGGTATCGATATGTCTTTTACTGCAATAGCCATTTCCGGTCAGTATATTTCAGCTAATGTGTTGATAGCCAGTGGAGTGGATAATATCTATTTCGCTTTTTTAATATCCTGTATAGTAGGATTAGGCTTAGGAGCAATAAATGGTCTCATTATTTCTTACTTTAAAATTCCAACCTTTATTGTTACCCTAGGCACCTTAAATGTTTTTCACGGAATCCTCCTCACTGTCGTCGGAACCAAAGCGGTTAATTCAGCACAATTGCCGGATTGCTTTAAAAAATTTGGTGCGACCAATGTATTCACTTTGGTTAAACCCGAGGGGGGAAGTTATGGATTATCAATATTTACCGTGATTTTCATAGCTATAGCTCTTCTCACCTGGTTTATTCTGACCTATACTCAGTTAGGAAGAGGAATTTATGCCATCGGTGGCGATATGGAAGCAGCCAAAAGAGCTGGTTTGAATGTTTTTACCATTCAATTTTTTATTTATTGTTATGTTGGAATATTAGCCGGAATAGCCGGCGTTCTTCACGTTTCACTCATTCGCTATAGTAATCCAACTTATTTGGTTGGAACTGAGCTGAGTGTTATCGCACCGGTTGTATTGGGTGGAACCAGGATTACTGGAGGATCGGGAACGATCATTGGTACTCTTTTAGGAGTTGCCATGATCACTTTATTAAATAAAAGTCTCATTTTGATCGGTTTATCTTCTTTTTGGCAGGAATTTTTCACTGGAGTTATTGTAGCCATAAGCGTCAGCTTGAGTTCTTATCAAATTCGAAAAAATATGATGATTTAACTATTCACATTACATATTTTGGTTGGAGGGTCGATCTTGTTTGATCATTACTTGAATCACTCAAGAACAACTATTTTATTTGTCATGATGCTTGGGGCTTTTATTGTCATGTCCATTTTTCTCCCAGATAAATTTTTAACCCTGAGTAATTTCCAGTCCATAGCCTCCCAAATACCGGAGTTTGGTTTGTTAGCAATCGCTATCATGTTGGCTATGTTGACCGGAGGCATAGATTTATCAATAATATCCACTGCCAATTTAGCTGGAGTTGGAGCAGCGCTCATCCTCACCAAGTATTCCCTTCCTCAATTGGGAGCCTATGAAGAGTCTTCGATTATATTTTTAGCAATCATTTCAGCTATTGGTATATCCCTGCTTTGCGGTTTAATAAATGGACTTCTCATTGCTTATATAAAAGTTCCAGCAATTCTTGCTACTCTCGGTACCATGAGCATTTTTTCGGGAATTGCCATCGTTATTACCAAAGGATATGGAATTCAAGGATTCCCAGAAAAATTTCTCTATATTGGAAGTGGGACTCTTCTTGCCGTTCCTATGCCAATGGTTATTTTTATCGTATGCATTTTATTAATGTCTTTAATTCTGAATCGAACTTCCTTTGGATTTAATCTCTACATGTTGGGTTCTAACCCTACTGCAGCTCGTTTTAGCGGAATAAATAATCGAGGAGTTTTAGTTCGAACCTATGTTTTAAGCGGTCTTTGTACTGGTTTAGCATCCATCATCATGATATCAAGAGTCAATTCGATCCGTCCAGGATATGGATCAGCCTATCTCCTTCAAGCCATTTTAGTGAGTGTCTTAGGAGGAGTTGATCCCAGTGGTGGATATGGAAACATATCGGGATTGGTTATGGGAATAATCGTTTTACAGATTCTTCAAAGTGGTTTTAACATTTTATCCTTTAGTCCTTTTTTCAAAAATGTGGTTTGGGGTTTAATGTTGATATTAGTCATGATCCTCAACTTTTATAGCTCGAGATCTGCACAAAAAATGAGAAGCAAATTAAAAGTTGAGTAATTTGAAATGAGCACACTCTTGAAAACTTTTTTCTTAAATGATGAGCTCATTGAGCTGAGAAAGGAGATATAAAATGGTTGCCGATAAAAAACTAAAACTTTCCGTCGGAATTTGGTGTATGGGAGGAATATCTGACCGGTTTTTGCCTCAAGGATATGAGGAACCGCTTAGCATTCAAGAACGGATAAAACGAGTGAAAAAGGTACCAGAAATTGAGGCGATTGAGTTTTTTGATGATGAGTTCGAAAAAATAAGCCCGCGAGATTTTAAATCCTTACTTGATGATCATGGTCTAAAAGTAAGCTGTATTAACCTCAATACCCACTCTCGTCCTAAATGGCAGTTGGGAGCCCTAACCCATCGTGATGAAAAATTGAGACGCGAAGCGATTGATGCTGCCAAAAAATTAGTGGATCTAACCGGGTTATTAGAATGCGATTCGGTTGGCCTCTGGCTGGGAGTAGATGGTTTTGATTATCCCTTTCAGGTCGATTACGATATTGAATGGAATTTGCTCATGGAATCAGTCAGGGAAATTGCTGATTATGGTTCACAGGTGAAGATATCTCTTGAATACAAACTCAAAGAACCTCGTC
>JAAYUP010000438.1 GCA_012517635.1 Candidatus Atribacter alterifermentans | reverse complement strand
TTCCGAAGATCGAAAACAAGAAGGCCTCATCCTCCTTTTATCAGTAAGAGAAAATATCTCACTTCCCATTGTTAAGAAAATATCGAAAAATCTTTTTGTCAAGAGAAAAGAAGAGCAAAATATTGTCGATTCATTAATCGAAAAACTAAAAATTAAAGTTTTCCATCGAGATCAGGTGGTTGAAACCCTGTCTGGGGGGAATCAACAAAAAGTGGTTATTTCCAAATTGCTTCTCACCAATGCCCAGGTATTCATCTTTGATGAACCAACCCGTGGTATTGATGTCGGGGCCAAATACGAAATCTACAAAATTATGAACGATTTGACTACTGATGGGAAGGGAATAGTCTTTATTTCCTCTGAGCTTCCGGAAATTTTAGGTATTTCTGACCGAATTTATTGTATGCGGGAAGGGTCAATCGTCAAAGAATATACTCGGGAAGAAGCGAATCCTGAAAATGTGATGTCAGTTCTTACGGGGGGTTCATCGATATGAATACGCCACTTGAACAGAGAAGCCTGGAAAAACGGAGACCACTTCGAAATTTTCGTGAGCTACCCATTTTTCTTTATGTAATCAGCATGCTTATTGTATTTTCTATTGTAATTCCAGGGTTTTTTTCGGCAAGAAACTTCATCAATATTTCACGTCAGATAGCTGTAGTAGGGATTTTATCTGTGGGAATGACCTTGGCGATTTTAACCGCGGGTATAGATCTTTCGGTAGGTTCAATTTTATCCTTTGCTATTAGTATTGGAGGAATGGGAATTCCTGATGGGAGAACGATTTGGGTAGTTTATCCTCTGGTTCTCGGATTGGGTTTAATTCTGGGATTAGTGAACGGATTCTTAATTACCCGTGTTGCCGTACCGGCAATCATTATTACCTTGGGGACCATGAATATCTACCGAGGAATAACCATGATCGCTACTCAGGGGAAATATATTACTCCCATACCTTCTCAATTTTTATATATTGGTCGAGGGTTAACGCCATTTTTATTTTTGCTTGGGACCGTGATTCTTTTTATTTATATTACTCTTTTTACTCGTTTTGGTCGGAATATTTATGCCATCGGTGGGAGTGAACAGTCAGCGGTCTATTCAGGAGTTCCGGTTCAAAAATATAAGATAGCTGTTTATGCGATTAGCGGTGTTCTTTCAGCTTTTGCCGGTTTAATATTTGTTGGAAGAAGTGGTTTCATCCAACCTCAAGCTGGTATTGGCTATGAGATGAATGCCATCGCTGCGGTAGTTATCGGTGGCACCAGCATTACCGGTGGAGTGGGGAGTATTTTAGGGTCATTCCTCGGATCGGTTTTAATGGGTTTAATTTTAGCTGGTTTGACTATGCTTTCTGTCGATCCTTATTGGCAGGGTTTAGTTACCGGCATTCTCATTATATTGGCTATTTCTATGGATTCTTTCCAACATCTACGCAGCGAGAGGAGGACTCTATGAAACCAGGAAGTGAACAATTTCGGTCTATCCTCATTCTCGCTCTGGTTAATGTTGGAATTATCCTTGTTCTTTCGTTCTTATCTCCCACTTTTTTAACTTATGAAAATTTCCTTTCAGTTCTCAAACGAATGAGCGAGTTGGGTATGCTCGCTATAGCTGAAACTATTGTTTTTATAAGTGGTGGCTTTGATCTGTCCATTGGGACAGTTATGGCGATATCTGGTTTAATCGCTGGCCAAATGTATATTTTCGGGCTCCCGTTTTTCCTATGTGTGTCGCTTGCTTTATTAGGAGGGATGACTGTAGGACTGATGAATGCTCTTTTTATCGTTAAACTGCGGTTACAACCTTTTATCGTGACTTTAGCGACCATGTCCATTTTGAGGAGCATTGTTTACGGTGTACTCCGAGGAAAAACCCTCAGCCATTTTCCTGAATCCTACCTTGCATACGGTGATGCAACGATACTTGGTCTTCCCTTCCTATTTATCGTTTTAGTTATTTTCGCTGTTTTAGCTACTCTTTTCCTGCAGCGAACCTATGTAGGAAGACACATTTATGCCGTTGGTGGAAATGAACGCTCAGCCTATCTCTCTGGAATATCCGTTAATCGAATAAAATATACCGTTTATATTTTAAGTGGTTTTATTTGTGCTTGTGCTGGTCTGCTTTTT
>JAAYUP010000437.1 GCA_012517635.1 Candidatus Atribacter alterifermentans | reverse complement strand
GCTCTCGCAGATAAATACATATTGAATAATGATGTTTTTGATGCCGAGAGACGAAATGGTGCCGCTCTTCTTGCGTCCCCAAAATTCAGCGAAACTCAAGATGCTGTTGGAGAAGCTATCCGCCGGGTTGTCTTCGGAGGGATGTCCAACGAAGAATCATTGAAAATCTTAAAGGAAGAATTAACCGATATTCTTGAATAACAAGTTTAACCGAATTTTTTAAAAAAATACGGTTCCAATAACAGGGGAGGGAATGGATTTCAGATGAAAAAGAAAAGGTACGGAATACAAAAAGCCAATTACTATGATCGATTGCAAAAACAAGGATATATTTTCATTCTTCCAACCCTCCTCCTTTTCTCAATATTCCTTATTTATCCTATGTTAGATGCCTTTCGCCTATCGCTCTACGAGTGGAATTTTACCGGATCACCACTCTATATCGGATTAAATAACTTTATTAAGCTATTTTCAACCAAAAGATTCTGGAGCTCCTATTCAGTCACCCTCCATTTTACTTTCCTCAGCGTTTTGCTTCTTATGTTCATATCCTTTTGGCTTTCATTGGCATTCACCAGCAAGTTATGTTGGTTCAAACAATTATATCAATCAATGATTTTCCTTCCAGTTGTCTTACCCATGGTAGCGATAGCTGTGGTTTGGAAATTTATGTTCCAAAGTACTGGGTTGTTGTCGGTCATTTTCCTGGATATTTTTGGTTGGAACATTCCCTGGCTGACCTCAACGAAGATTGCCCCTTATACTATGGTTTTGGTGAATGTGTGGAAATATACTGGCTATTATATGGTTATGTTCATCGCCGGATTATTAAATATCCCCGATGTTTACCATGAAGCTGCGAAAATTGATGGTGCTGGTTTTTGGAGACGTTTAATCCACATTACCTTGCCGCTTTTAAAAAATACTATAATTTTGGTGTTTGTCTCTTGTGCCATATTTTCTTTCGGAACTTTTGCTTTGCAATATGTTATGACCGGTGGTGGACCAAGCCGATCTACCGAAGTCCTTACGCTTTTAATTTATAAAGAAGCTTTTGAATATACTAAGTTTGGTTATTCAGCGGCTATATCAGTCATGTTTTTCTTAACTTTGTTTATCTTTTCAATCATTCAATTGAGAATCTTTAGTTCTCAAGCCGAGGTCTAGTCATCCATAGCTGATTAGAGGAAGTGATTTGAGTGCAAATTACTAACAAAGGGAAATTGAAGATCGCAGCCATTGTATTAAACTTGACTTTGTTTATTGTTGGAATTATTTATCTCATTCCTTTTATTTGGATGGTTTTATCCTCCTTTAAGCTCAATGCCGATGTTTTATCGATTCCAATAAAAATATTACCCAAAACCTGGAATTTTCAAAGCTATCCTAATGCCTTGAATTATGCAGGTTATAATTTTCCGAGGTATTTTTTAAATAGTTTTATCGTTCTGGTATTTGCGGTCTTATTCTGTTTATTTTTGTCGGCCACAGCTGGATATGGTTTTGCCAAATACAAGTTTAAAAAGAATAAACTTCTTTTTGTTGTTGTCATGTCGACTCTGATGATTCCTTTTGAGGCTATTGTGATACCCTTGTTTCTTCTGATAACCAGGCTCAATTTACAAGATAACTACTTGGCACTGATCATCCCCGGAGGTCTGACTGCTTTTGGTGTCTTCCTAATGAGGCAGTTTTTCTATTCAATTCCTGATGAAATCATTGAAGCAGCAAGAATTGATGGAGCCACTGAGTGGCAGATATTTTGGCGAGTGTCAATACCATTGGCGAAAACAGCGGTTCTCTCTTTAGCTATTCTCCATGGACAGTGGGTCTGGAACCTTTTACTCTGGCCATTAATTGTTATGTCAAAGCCAGACATGAGGACTCTTCCTCAAGGGATATCGCTCTTTAGCGGGGTTTATTTCACCCCGTATCCGGAACAATTGGCAATCAGCGTACTCGCTTGTCTGCCAACTTTAATTTTGTTTATTTTCTTATCCAGAAATTTCATGGAAGGAGTGGCTTTAACCGGATTAAAGACCTAAGTTTTGAATAGAATTAATTACTCATAACTAAAGATTGGAGGAATTTCAATGAATAAGAATGATCAGGAGATTCGGTTTGAACTCCTCAGGCCAGGACAATTAATACAAGAAAGAGAAAGATGCCCTTTAATTTTCATTCCAGTTGCCCCCTTAGAATACCACGGTCCTCATCTACCAATAGGCATGGACCCAATAAATGCAACCTTTTGTGCTCTGGAAACCTGTAGAAAAATGGGGAAGGGAGTTGTGTATCCTACTATTCATTGTGGAACCGAGCGTGAACGGCCAGCATGGATGTTAGAAAGCCTTGGATTTAAAGCTACCGACTGGGTAGTGGGGATGGACTTCCCAACCGCTTTATGGAAAAGCCATTATTCAAAAGAACACATATTTGGTCTCATTTTATCGAATGAAATACAATTTTTGGTTGATCATGATTACAAGGTGATAGTCATTGTAAACGGTCATGGAGCAGTAAACCACCAGGAAACGATCGACCGCCTAGCCAAAGACTTCTCTCATACAACCGAAACTTTAGTAGTATGGAACCTCACTATACCGAAAGATATCCTCAAAGATGGGTTAGCCGGTCATGCTGATATCTATGAAACCTCGATGATGTTATATTATCAAAAGCTTTTTGGCTCCAATTCTATCGTTGATTTTTCAACCATACCAGATAAAAAAGTACCCATCCATTATCCTGATTTCTCAATTGTTGACGGTGCAGGATTTAGCAAGGAACCCGATCCGGAAAAAATAGTCAGAACTGACCCTAGAGACGCGAATGAAGTTTTGGGTAAAGAAATCCATGAAAAAATCGTTGTGAACTTTATTCAGCTTACTGAAGAAGCCCTAAAGAAAAAAGGATTGCTATAAAGAATTAAATTTTAGTTCGTTTTGGTTAAAAGTTTGGTCTTAACATTTCGCTAAAAGAAATACCTATCCCGCGGTTTTCTGAGACGAATCTGCGGGATTTTTTTCTGTCCTGAAAATACCGGAATGATTTTCCTTAATAACTCAAAAATATATTTTATAGCCTTCCAATTATCTGGAATAATATTCCTTTCATTCTTCTTTTATTCTATAACTCAATTTTTATAAACAGCGAGAAAAACGAAAACATTAACGTCTGATACGTGCCGGCCAATAACCGGTAAAAACATGGGAACAAGTGCTTTCACCTTTATTATGTTTTAAGAAATTTCCATTTTAAATAAAACTAAAGATTTTCTTTATTATACCGATATTATTAATAAAGACGGGGGGTAAAAACTCAGTAAGGATGTACAAAAAGCCTTATCGCTGAGTGAACTTTTTTTGGAAAAATCACCAATTCAATTCACTATTCATTATTGATCTCTTTATTTGTTTTATGAACTCACTCTTTAAATTGAAATAATTGATAAATGAATGAAAATATCTTAGCAACGGATAAAAAAGATAATGAAATTTTTATCGGCTTTTTTCAAAAAAATTCAGCTCTTTCAAAGCGCTCCAACTCAATTTACCATTTTTATTAGCCTTTATGTTGCCTTCCTTTTTTTAGGAGCGTATTATTTTCCCACCATCATAACGACAATATTAATCCTTCCCTTTATTATGATTAGTGCTTACCGTTGGAAAATAGTTGGTGGGATAATATCCAGTATTTGGAGCGTTATTCTTATGGTTTTTTCCTCAGTCACCCACCACCATACTTTCCTTCAAGATCTCATCGTGAGTTTATCCTCCTATTTGGTAATCGGCTTATTACTGGTCATCTTGTACAACTATTTTGAAAGTCAAGATCTCAAATTAAAGGAAAGCAAAACTCTTTACCGACAACTTTTTGAGCAAGTTAACGATGTTATCCTAATTGTTGATAATGAAGGAAAAATTGTTAATTGCAATAATGTTGCCTGCAATCTGATTGGATATAGTTGCAACCAGCTTTTGTCCAAAAATATAAAGGAATTTATTGTCCCTCGCCCTGAACAAATGAATCAATTAGAAAACATGGACCCTCAGTCGGGGGAATGGTCTCTTCGCGATACTCAAGGTCATGAAATTCTTTTTGAGGTAACTATCACTAAACTTCAAAATGGACTTTTTCTTGGAACCGGACGGGATATCACCGTGAAGAAGCAAATGGAAGAAGCCCTGCAGAGTGAGTGGAAACGAGCCCAAACCTATCTGGAATTGGTACAGGTCATTATTGTTGCTTTAGACAATCAAGGAAGAGTGGCGCTCATCAACCGGAAAGGGCGAGAAATACTTGGTTTCGAATCAGAGGAAATCATTGGAAAAAATTGGTTCGATTATTTCATTCCAAAAAGCATAAGGGATTCTACAAGGTTATATTTCGAAAATATCATCTCGGGTGAGATTCAATCTTTTGAAAAGCATGAAAACTACATTGTAAATAAAGCAGGCAAAGAAATACTCATTGCTTGGCAAAATACTTTTTTATACGACAACACCGGGAAAATCATCGGCACTCTCAGTGCCGGGGAAGATATCACCGAAAGAAAAAGAACTGAGAATCAAATTACAGAACAAATAAATACCTTGGAGGTTTTATACAAATTATCAAACGAATTTACTAAAACTTTAAACCTTAAAGAAAGAGCTAACGAAATTGTGCAGACTTGTGTTGAAAGGTTTGGTGTTTGTTTAGCTTGGTTAGCTCAGGTTGAACCAGGTGGTCGAGTAAAAATTATTGCCCAATACCCATTAGAACATTCTTATCCCCAGCAAATAAAAATACGCTGGGACGAAACTCCTGAAGGGCAGGGACCTTCCGGTCGGGCAATCCGGAGCGGGACTTATCAAATTGTTGAAGAAAGCACTACCGATCCTTCTTTCACCCCTTGGAAAGTACAAGCTATGCAAGCTGGTTTTGTAACTTCTGCTGCTTTCCCCCTCATCAGTCGTGGTCGGACTTTTGGAACGTTGAATCTTTACAGTAAAACACCGGGTTTCTTTCATCCAGAGCGCTTAGAACTTTTCCAAACCATAGCCCATCATGCAGCATCATCCTTAGAAAATGCCCGTTTATTTGAAGAAACCGAACAACGCCTCAAACATATCCAAGTTTTACATACCATCGATATGGCTATTTCAGGAAGCAGTGAACCAATGTTGGCTCAAAAAGTTGCCTTGGAGCAGATTGTTCAACGGTTAGAAGTTGACGCTGCTTCTTTATTGCGCTATGACCCCCAGCAACAAACTTTAGTCTATGCTACAGGAATTGGTTTTCGCACCCCTGCTATTGAAAAAACGTCTTTGAAATTAGGCGACGCTTTTGCTGGCCAAGCTGCTTTGGAACGCCAGATCATTTTCATTCCAAAGGTGAGCGAACATAGTATTTACTATCAAACCAAACTTTTCCAGGATGAAGGTTTTGTTTCATATTATGCTGTACCTCTTTTAGCCAAAGGTCGGCTGTTTGGGATCTTAGAAATCTTTAATCGTACCCTCCGTATCGGGAATGAGGAATGGTGCGATTTTCTAAGAAGCCTGGCTGAAAATGTGGTAATTGCCATCGAGAAAGAAGAATTACTTTACAATTTGGAAAAAACCAATGCCTTGCTGATTGAAACCTATGATGCCACCATTGAAGGTTGGGCCTATGCTCTTGACCTCAAAGATAGGGAAACTGAAAATCACAGCAAAAGAGTAACAGAATTAACCCTCAAAATAGCTCGAGAAATGGGGATAGAAGAAAAGTACTTAGTCCACATTCGTCGAGGAGCACTCCTTCACGACATCGGTAAAATGGGTATTCATGACTCAATTCTTTTTAAACCCGGAAAGCTTACCGAGGAAGAATGGAAAATTATGCGTATGCATCCAGTTTATGCCTATGAGATGCTTTCACCCATTCAATATCTACACTCAGCTATCGACATCCCTTATTGTCATCATGAAAGGTGGGATGGGAGTGGATATCCAAGGGGTTTAAAAGGCGAAGCTATTCCACTTTCGGCTCGAATTTTTGCCGTTGCCGATAACTTTGATGCCTTAACCAGCAAACGCCCTTATCGTGATGCCTGGCCAGTTAAAGAAGCTCTCGATTACATTCGTAAACAAAATGGAAAAATGTTTGACCCTCGGGTGGTCGAGGTATTTTTCCATTTAGATGAAATAAAAATCCTACATAAAGAAAAACCCTCGACTTAAGGATATTAATTTTTAGGATAAAAACCCAAGATTCGACATGCCATAGCATGTCGCTACATGAATCAGGGGCGATAAAGGCTGAGGGGTGAGGGGGAGAGAGGATTTTTAAAAGCCGAGGGGGAGAAGGGGAGAAAAAAATAAAGAATAAAAAGAATTACAAGATGAGATCCTCACGCGGGAAAGCACCGCTCAGGATGACAGATGAAAGGCACACCCCCTATCCCCTTTTCAATGGGGGAATTCATTTAATGATATTTTCAGGATAGAACGAAGAAAAAACTCCAACTGAAGCTCAATTTAAGGAATGTTTTCAGCTAAATAAATAAATATTCTTCCAATTTCTTTTAAACGAATAATCAATCGTTACGTATAATAACTGAAGGACTAGTGTTATTATGATGAAGAATATTTATTCCCAAAAACGTGTTTCTTCTTTTGATAAAGACAGTCCACATTTTGGACGATTGGAGACAGTATGATGAAAAAACTTATCCTTTTAATAATGGCTCTCTGTATAGTAGTACCAATGGTTGTAACCGGATGCATTCCTAATCCTCCCACGCCAACACCTACCCCAACTCCGGGGATAGAGAAAGATTTTACCCTGTTGGATTTAAATGGACGTTCCTTTACCCTGAGTGACCACTTAGGAAAACCTATTGTTCTTTGCTTTTTTATGTCCAATTGTCCGGCCTGCAAAAGTGAAGTTCCTCACTTGAATGCAGTTCATCAAAAATACGCTGGGAGTGAAGAGCTGTTAGTTATCGGAAGTGGCATCCGAACTGGTATTGCTGAATTTGTTCAATCTCAGGGGGTTCAATACCTGGTTCTTCAGGATGATGAGAAGGAAACCGTTTCGGATCTCTATGGTGTACGGAGCGTCCCTCATAATGTTTTTATTAACCGTCAGGGGAAAATCACTCATCAAATTTCTCGCTCTCTCTCGGAAAGCGAGCTGGAACAATATATTAGCGAGATTTTGTAGCGAGTTGATTTATCAAAAAGCCCAGGAATTTTTACTCGTTTCTATTCTGAGCGCCTGGGCTTTTTTTATCCCATTTCAAAATGATTCATTATGGGAAGTTTTTACATCATGTCTTGGGAGGTCACCTTAATAATTTCCTCAATATACTTTTTTAAAGCGGGTGGAACACCAGGAAGGTCAACATTGAGAAAACCTCTGGTTATCAAAGATAAAGCTTCTTCTTTGCTAAGTCCCCGTGAACGTAAGTAATTAATTGCTTCTTCTTCGATAGGTCCAACCGCTGCTTCGTGAGATAAGCGGCTTTTTGGAGCTCCGTATACTTCGAGCTCTGGCACCGAAATAATCTCTGAATCATGGGAAAAAAGTATTCCTTTGCATTCCAAATGCGCCTGAGCTTCATCATGATAAGAAACTAATTTCCCGCGAGCGTAGACTTTTGATCGATCAGTAGCGCAAACTCGAGAAACCGAATTTCCTCGACAGCCTCGATTTTTCATGATTAGGTTGGAACCGACGTCAATAATTGATGACTCTTTCCCAAAAATGATGCTTTGGAAGTTCGCATTGGCATTTTCTCCCTTCAAAATGGCTTTGGGAAAGGTTTGAAGGGAAAGAAGGGGTTTCATAAGCACATAGGTATTACTATAAAAGGAATTATCTTCCATCTCGACAGCAGTCCGGGGACGAACATGAAAATTTTCACCCCAATTATGGATCATCGTAAAGGTTAAATGGGCATTTTCCCCAATATAAAATTCACTGACACCGATATGTAAACCATTTTTATTTCCTTTCACCGAAGCACATCCAGTGTTGATGTTGGCTCGTGCTCCTTCTTCGAGGATAATTAAATTATGAACACTTTGCACTCTATCTTCTTCTGACATTAACAAACAAACTTGCAGCGGAATATTAATCTGCTGATGGGCAAAAATCCGGATAAAATATCCTTCAGTCTGGCATAGTTCGCTATAAGCGGTGTATTTATCAAAGTCAACGGGAATAAGATTCCAGTAGTAATTCCTCACCTCAGGATATGTTTCAATTGCTTTACTAATACTCATGATTTCTAACTTACCCTGAAAAGCTTTTTGTATTCTTTCGAAGACGGCGGAACGATCAACTTGAACATAGGTTGCGGCATTCTCAGAATCCACTAAATCGATACCGGCATATAAAGCGGCTTCTTTCATTGATCGGGAAATGCTTTCAATACTATCGACCTTTTCATGGGGAGAGCATATTGAAAATTCGCTCAGGTCAATATCCGGACCTAATGCAGCTTTTTTATTATAAGCTGTTTCGGCCTTTTGCTTTATTTCACGGAAAAATTCTTCATTCGTCATCGCTCACACCTCACACAAGCTTCATAACCATTGAGTTTGATACTGGAAAAAATATCTCGAGGATTTCCTTTACATATTATTTTTCCATCTATTAAAACATGCCCCATTTCCGCATTGATATAATCCAAAATAAACCCGGTATGGGTTATGATTAAACCTGATCGTTTTTTCTTTCTCACTAACTTCCTTTCAAAAAGTTCTTGGAGGGCGCTTCCCACCAGCGATATGTTATCCAAGTCAACACCTGATTCTGGTTCATCAATCATGGAAAACATTGGACGATGCAAAAGAAGTTGAAAAAGCTCAGCCCGCTTGGCTTCTCCTCCAGAAAATCCTTGACCAATACTCCGATTTAAAAGAGAACCACAATTTACTTTCTCCGAAACCTCATCAACTGATAGGGAATTTTTATGTTTTTCAACTATTAAATCTCCCAGGGTTTGCAATTGGACACCGGGTATAGTCGGCATCTTTTGGAAAGCCATTCCTATCCCCAGTTGGGAACGTTCCTCGATACTCAGAGAAGTAATGTCTTTTCCCTGAAAAATTATTCGCCCATCTAAAATAGTATATCCGGGCATTCCCATAATAGCCATTAATAGAGTGGTTTTCCCAGCTCCATTCGGTCCGAGTAAGATATGAACTTCACCTTCACTGACGGTAAGATTCACGTCTTTCAAAATGATTTCATTGCCTACCTCAACTTTTAAATGTTCAACCTGAAGCATATTTTCACCTGAATTCTTCTAATTCTCTTTTTTTCATTATATCATGGAACCAGACCCTTCCTAGTATCAAATTCAATCAAATGGAAAGTTCAGTCTAATGGTTCTATGTTTCCAAGCATTAGAGGGCGGGTTTATATCATTTCAAAATAAGTTGAGATAAGAGGTGAAGTATGGTGTCGCTACCGAAAATAGATTGGATTATTTTGTTTAAAAATTGATAGAAACTCATTTTTAACATGAAGAAGGGTTTCATAAGGATTCAATAGAAGAAATTTTATGTTATTGATATTGCTCTCATATTATGGAAGAACAGAAAAAACGCTTCACTTCACGAGTTAATTCTAAAGCCAATCGTATAAAAGATGAAGTGTTAGTTCGGTTTATAAAAGCGGGATTCAGGATTGTCAGCCCTTCTTTGAATTATTTATAGGAGATGACAACGAAGGGCTGACGTAATTTTACTATCTCTTTTATGATTCTTGATACTTTAAGTCTCCGGCTGCTTTGGCTCGAATCCG
>JAAYUP010000436.1 GCA_012517635.1 Candidatus Atribacter alterifermentans | reverse complement strand
CCATGCCCATTCTTTGTTTTTGCACTGCTCTGCAACAAATACACAATAGCCATAAACAGGCCCGCCGATATCTTTTCTGCCTTCAAAACGTGGATACGGAATCGGTGCTACGTCTTCTCTTGCTACTGAATAACTGTCGAGAACGCCCCAATACCAACTTCCACCAGTAAGGAAGGTACTGCAAAGCCCATTTCCAAACCCTTCTCTTTCATCGTCAAAGAGACCAGGATTGAAAATTCCATCTTTCGTAGCAAAATTAGTAAAGGTCGTTAAAGCCTCTAAGGCTTCCGGTGTGTCCAAGCTGTCCAATAACCCTTGTTCAGTTGGCCAATCTAAGCCTTTTTGCTCCATAAAACTATGGAGAACTAAGAATGGAAAAACCGAAGCTTTCAGGTTGATGGCAAAACCGTTTCTCACAATAACATCATTTTGACGAATTGTCATTTTCTTGCAGACATCGACAAACTCTTTCCAGGTTTTAGGTAAATTGGCAACTGGATCTAAGCCAGCTTCCTTCATGTGACCGGTATTGATCCATGCTACGTAACTGCTCATTTCAAAGGGAATCCCATAATATTTCCCGTTGTAATAGCCACCGGTTTTTTGCAGTGAGCCCTCTTGCCACATATCAAGAACTTCTTCTATGGTCTCTTTCCCAAATGCTGACGGCATAATTTCAGAACATATCCCATTAGCCATGAACCAGGCTGATTGCATGTTGGGCATGGCAAAAGTATCCATTCCTCCTCCCCCAAGAGCTGCAGTTCTAACTTTGGTAGGCATATCTGGATCGGCTATAAAAATGATTTCAACATTGACATTGGGGTATTTTTCCATAAAGGTTTTGGCTGCACGAGCATTAATCTCATCATAAGGAGGCTGAGTCCAGTGAAAATGAACAATATTAATCTTTTCTTCTTGAGCCCAAACCATCGAAGCCGAAATGAACAAAAACAAAGCGATAAAAATGACCAAAAGTTTTTTCATTTTATATTGCCCTCCTTCATTTTAATTTCCTTTCTTGGTTTCCCATTCCTTATAAAACTATTTTTAAAAACTGGAGACCTCCCTTCTCTCTGATAAATTTGTAAAAAAAAGATAATAAACCGTGATTTGGTTTTTCATTCTCGACTCATATAACCAAAAAGAAAAACTATCCTTTCGTAATGAGTTCAAGAACATACATCTCCAGCGCTTCGTAGTTTCTCTCCTCTTGGCATTTCTTTTGGAATGAATAATCAAATTGACTCACTTTGTCTTCCAGCATTTTTGCGATTTTAAGGCTATTATAAAGGTGACGGTAGCAATCATCAATTTTCTGGGTTCGCATGGCTTTTACGTCAAGACCAACATACTCACCATTTCTCCCGTAATCGTTTTCAAATAAAATTTTTATCTGATTGAATGCTTGTCTTAAGTTTTCAACACCAAACGTTTTGTCTTGATCGTACTTACAGCCATTTTGATCGTTGAGATGAACGCTCCAAAGCTTTTTATTCGCAAGCCCAAAGGCGATCTCATTTGCTGGATCGAGGCCGGCTAAGATGGCATGAGCACTTTCTAAAAGCACGCCAACTCGATCGGGATCGACTGTTTTATACGATAAAGCAATAGCATGACCAATTGTTGGACAAAAACTCCTATCTATCGGTTCATTTGGCTTAGTTTCAATGAGCACATGAATATTCTTATCATATTCAAGCATCTGGTTTATAGCTTCAATAATACGATTCACTGAAAGAATAGGATCTTTACTTTCATAGCAAAGAGTGCCTTCACGAGCCAGCCAAAGGACCAACTTGTTACATCCCAATTCATTGGAAATATCTATCGATCTGAATGCTCTCCAAAGGGCAAATTCTCGGTCTTGAGAGTCGTTCGAAGTAAAACCTCCATCAATTGTTCTGGGGTCCATCCATAGTCTGGGTGCGACAAATTCAGCAGCCAACCCATTGTCATCTAATTCTTTTCTGATTTCTTTTGTTTTTTGCTTGATAGCTGTCACGGAAAGGTTGTTCATATCTGGTACGACATCATCATCGTGGAATTGAACTGCGTCAAAGCCAATTTCTTTGAATTTTTTGATCTTTTCAGATAGCGGGATACTTTCTCGAACTGGCGGACCAAAAGCATCAGCACCCTCATGAACGTTCCAGGGACCAACTGAAAACTTAAATTTTGACATGATAATATCTCCTTTTATTCTTCATTTTATCATGAGATTGTCAATTTTTTAGAGGGGGGAAAATATTTCTCATCATTAATATTTGATTTTAGCGATATCAAAACCATTTCGTCAAATTTTCTGAAGAAAAATTGACTTTAAAAAATAAATTGGGATAAAATGAAGTTGAAAATTTGGTTATTTATTTTTAAGAATTTCTTTAAAAATAAAAAGCTTACGAAGAAGAAAGGAGGTATTTTTATAATTCCTATAATAAACTATTTGAGGATGGAGGTGATCGATGGAAGGGAACCAGTATCAATTTCCAAATGATATAGTCGTTTTGGCTAAACTCGAAAATGTGGATTCATTTCCTAAAAATTTTAGGGGAGGAAAAAAATGAAAAAATTGAGACTTTTATTCATATTAGCAACAGTAGTGTTATTCACTTTTTCACTTATTGTTGCTGCAGAAGCAGATGATACCGATTTTGAAATTGTTATGGTGGTTAAACTTGAAGGAGTTGCCTGGTTTGATAATATGAGATTAGGCGTAGAAGAATTTGCCAAGGAAACCGGGGTCAACGCATATCAAATTGGTGCTGCTACTGCTGACCCAGCCTCACAAATTGCCCTCATTGAAGACCTCATTGCTAAAAAGGTAGACGCCATCATTGTTGTGCCGAATGACCCAGTTGCGTTAGAACCAGTATTTAAAAAAGCCAATGATGCCGGCATTCTTACATTTACCCACGAAGCATCTAATCAAAAACAAGTCACCTTCGATATTGAAGCCTTCGATAATGAAGCTTATGGAAGACATATGATGGACGTTATGGCAAAAGATCTGAATTATGAAGGTGAATATGCTTGTTTTGTTGGACATCTTACTTCGACCACTCATAATGAATGGGTTGATGCAGAAATTGCTCAACAAAAAGAAAAATATCCGAATATGAAATTGGTTACTGATCGAATTGAAGAGCAGGAAAATCAACAAATTGCCTATGAAAAAACCTTGGAGTTATTAAGGACCTACCCAAATCTAAAGGGTATTATGGGAAGTGCTATGAGTACTGTTCCTGGAGCAGCTTTAGCCATTGAAGAGAAAGGTCTTATTGGCAAAGTTGGAGCTTATGGAACCTGCCTCCCCTCGGTCGCTTATGACTATCTGAAAAATGGAGCAGCGAAGTCAATCCATTTCTGGATTCCTGCCGATGCTGGGTATGTGTCTTGTAAAGTAGCCTGGGAAGTTCTCAAAGGGAATGAGATCAAAGAAGGAATGAACTTAGGAAAACCTGGTTATGAAAGCATCACGATTCGAAAAAATCAATATGGTTTCCCGGTCATTTATGGCCAGGCCTGGCATGACGTCACTGCCGAAAACGTTGATGATTACGATTTATAATCAAAAAGAGTTTATGATATCAGTTTGTGCTTTTTCTTTCTTGAATCCTTAAAAAAACAAATGAAACGATAGTTTAAAAAAGACACGATAAAATAAGTGAGTTGGGCGATATGAGTTATTTCCCCAGCTCACTTATTTTAGAAGGGATACCATGGCTGAAGAGTTTTTAAAAATTCAAAATGTCAGTAAGTTGTATGCTGGTGTGCAAGCTTTAGATAATGTCAGCATGTCGATTGGTCAAGGTGAAATACATTGCTTGGTCGGTGAAAATGGTTCTGGTAAATCAACTCTCATTAAGATTATAGCTGGAGTAGTTAAACCAGATGGTGGTGAAATTATTATCCATGGGAAAAGTTATAAAAATCTGAGACCAATCGATTCAATCAATGAAGGGATTCAAGTCATATATCAAGAT
>JAAYUP010000435.1 GCA_012517635.1 Candidatus Atribacter alterifermentans | reverse complement strand
GCAAGACAGTAATAGCATCACATATTTTGAAAATTTCTTCTAATTTATGGGAAACATAAAGGATGGTGATTCCCTTGTTTTTCAGTGTATGAATGACCGAAAACAGATTTTGGACTTCTCTTTCAGTAAGAGATGAAGTAGGCTCATCCATAATTAAAATCTGGGTATTTAAAACCAAAGCTTTGCTAATTTCAACTATCTGTTGATTGGCGACGGAGAGGTCGCCAACTTTATCTCGAGGAGAAAAAGAAACATTCAGTTCATTTAAAACCTGTTGGCTTTTTCTTTCCATTTCGGCTCGATCTAAGGCTCCAGCAAAACCAACCGGTTCTCTTCCTAAGAAAATATTCTCCGCTACCGTAAGTTCCCGAACAACGGTCAACTCTTGAAAAATCGTAGCAATGCCTTTTTTCTGCGCTTCATGAACTGAGTTTATCTGAAGCCGTTGATCATCAATAAATATATCTCCTTCATAGTCGGTGTAGATTCCAGATATTATTTTAATCAAGGTACTTTTTCCAGCACCATTTTCACCGACTAAACCATGTACGGTACCAGAATCAATTTGAAAGGAGATATCATCGAGCGCAACGACTCCTGGAAATGACTTGGAAACATGATCAATACGAATCATCGGGTTCCACCTTCATTCCTTGTTGCCGCTCCTTTTTGGAATTTCCTTCATTGTAGTCTAAAAACAGAATCGGAAGGCTATGAATAAAATATCTTTTTTAGCCTTCCGATATGAACAACCGATTTTAGAATCCAAAGGTATCAACGTTTTCTGGAGTTAATAATGTATCTGGAACGTAGGAGAATCTTTCTTCAACATCAGTGACTGGTACTCCCGCCCAGCCATATTCGTTTCCTGGAACGGGAAGAACTTTATCTTTGGTTAGATAATCGTAAGCTATCCTCACTGCTAAATAAGTCATCTGAGCTGAATCCAATGCCAATCCGCCCTTTACAATTCCATTTTTGACATAATCAGCGTTTTGCTTTGGCATTGAAACACCCCAAACCGCCACCTTTCCTTCCAAGCCAGCATTAATAATTGCTTGAGCGGCTGCTGGGATTCCTGTGGTGGTAGTGCTGGCAAAACCAGCTAAATCAGGGTGAGCAAGTAATACTGATTCACACTGACTTAAAGCTTTTTCATAGTCATTATCATTAGCATATAAACCTACAATACTAATATCTGGATATTGAGCTAATACTGCTTCAATGGCTTTCTGTCTCTTTTCAAGATAAGGCAGTCCAAGGCCAGCGGTGATTAAGGCAACTTTTCCTTTTCCACCAATTTCTTTTGCTAAACCTTCACCAATGTTGGTACCACTCTGAGCTGGTTCCCATCCCGAGGCTGTCCAAATAACATCGGTACCTGGTGCGCCAATATCAAAACCAAATACCGGTATACCTTTGGCTATTGCATCGGCAATCGGCTTTTTCATGGTTTCAGCATCAACTGCTGCCAAAATTATGGCATCGACACCTTTATTAACTTGGTCATTGAAATAATCAAGTTGTTTAGCAGCATCTTCTTTTTCCGGAGCAGTATAAATTATGTTTATACCAAGTTCCTCTCCGGCTTGCTTAGCACCTTCTTCACAACGGACCCACCAGGGATGACCAAGAGATAATGGAATAACTGCAATAGTAAGGTCCTTAGCGCTG
>JAAYUP010000434.1 GCA_012517635.1 Candidatus Atribacter alterifermentans | reverse complement strand
TTCCCGAATGCCTCTGCTTTATCGACCTAACCTCGGGAAAGATAGAAGTAGTTACTGAATTTCCTTCTTCATTCCGGCCTATTCAAGCCACGGTTGATCCAGCGGAGAAGACAATGGTGATAAGTGGCTGGAAAAATGGCTTTCTTGACCTTGCGTTATTACCTCAAGATGGTAAACTTCAATTTATTACTTCGGATGATTATGCCGATCTTTCGCCTTCTTTCTCTCCTGACGGAAAAATATTGTTTTTTTCTTCAGAACGAAGCGGCGTGTATAATGTTTACGCCTATTATCTTGATACCGGGGAATTCTTTCAGGTAACGAATGTGGTGAATGGTTTATTTGAACCGAAGTATAATGGACAAAAATTTTATAGTATTGTTTACCACCAAACAGGATTTGATGTCTCAGAATTTCTATCTGATAGAAATAACTGGAAAAAGATAAAAATTGAACAACAAAATATTTTCGATTTACCGGATAAAACTCCTTCAACTTGGAATTATGAAGATAAGCCTTATCAGGCAACCAAACATCTTTTCCCACGTTATTGGGTTCCGCTTCTTTGGGGTGGAACAACCAGTGCATGCGATTACCTTGGGTTTCACTCCTATTCGCTTTCCTATCAAAGTGATTTACAAGAGAATTTCATGACCACATTTTCCTATCAGGGTTTATTTATGGAACCAGAAATCGATTTTTGGTTCTCTTTCGACCAAGAAAAATATCAGTATTCCCTCTCATTCGATTATCCAGTTTTTTTACCTCACCAAAATCAACTTCATTTCCGAGCCGGATATGAAAAGATTTATCGAGATGATAGCCTTTATTCGGGATTCTGGGAGGGTTTTTTTCTTAACCTTGATGGTTCTATTGCTCATGGGAATGATTCTTGGATTACCACACAATCTTTTAACTTAAACTATCAGAATGGGAGCTATGAGTTGTACCCCGTCCAAAAAAGTCTTTTTTCTTGGGAAATTCAGTCTTTTCGAGCTGGAAATGTCGATCATTCCTGGTATGCTCAAATGGCTTTGGGGTATAGCACACTCCCTCAGGATTTTGTACTCGGTGGTCGAAATTCACTGTGGGGAATTGCCGGTTATCCCGAAGAAGTCCTTCGGGGAAAAATTGCCAGTCGTTTTGAGTTTGGGTATAAATTTCCTCTCATCGCCCTTGACCAACCTCTCTTTAATTTGGGGTTAATCAAGGGTATCGATGGCAAAATATACTGGGTCGAAGCAGCGGCTGGGGAAAGTTGGAACTCCCTGGAATGGATAGGAAGCATTGGGAGCGAACTTTCCCTCCATATTTTTTTGGCCGAAGGTTTCCCGGTTGATTTAACGTTGGGATATGCTCATCCTTTCAAGTCAAATCGCTCCGACGAATGGTATTTGACTCTCAGCACTCGTTTTCGTTAATCGTTTTTTTTAGCTTTATCTGAATCGATTTATAAAAAGAGTCTATCCATTAACCAGTGGTTGCCATTTTCTGGAGCTGCTCCATCATATACATATAATTCTCAAGAGGAACATCGGGTGGAACCAAATGATCAACAATTGGGAAATATCCACCCTGTTCTAAG
>JAAYUP010000039.1 GCA_012517635.1 Candidatus Atribacter alterifermentans | reverse complement strand
TGATCTTTTCATTCACCAACTGTCGACGTCGTCGAGTGAGCCGTTTGAGGGTCTGATTCACTCCGTTTCCTGGTTTGATTTTGAGTGATGGCTCAACGCTCTCCTTGGAAAGAAGGAGCAATCCGCATGAACTCGACAATCTTTTAGGGCACAATCACATCAATTTTTGCAGGACCTTAAGAACAATTCTTTGAATCGAGCGAGTTTTAAATTATTGATGTTATACAGGATATACCTTTTTTCGTTGGATCAACTGATCAAGGAGCCTGAGCATACCCATTCAACCCTTCCATTCCGATTACCACCGGACATTTCAGGGTTGATTCATAATAAGTGATTTCAGAAAAAAGAGATTGAAAACCACTGGCATTATGAGAAATCCCAAATTCTTTAAAGATGTGTCCCATTCGACTTAAGCAATGGCAACCTGATGTGAATGACATCCAACATCGATGCCAACCAGAAGGTGTTCGTTCATGAGCGGAGCCTCCAATTTGAAAGATTGAGGACAGTTTATTGTCCTTTATTGCGTCTATTCATAGAGCCACAGTCACATGACCGGCACCATCCCAGCAGATGTCTTGGTGCAATAAAAAAACGAGGGCGGCATTTCAGAGTCGAGTGAACCCAGTTTCCTGGATAACGAACCCCAACAGCCACACCCCCGTATTAAATAGCATATCATATTTTAAACGGGGATGTCTCGTTATCCTCTTTAAATTGTATAATAGACTCCAAAAATTGACGCTATTGATCGACTCTTGCAGAAGGAAAAAAGGAGAATCAACGGTTCTTCTCGATCTTTGGCGAAACCAGGAACTATTTTAAAGCACCAGATTCCAATCCAGACCAATACTTTCTGGGATGAAAAACGTCCCGGGATCTGTGAAATAAGCCAAAACTTAAAACCTTTGTGACATAAAACCTTGGTGACAGGCACCATAAATCCATTCAATGGAAAAAATCTTCTTAATTATCAATCCGTTGTATTTTTATTTTAAAAGGAACAAAATAGCTTAGTGATAATGGTTTTCTCTAGATGTAGAAACAGGTATAATTAAAATGATTTTAGGACAATAGGAAAAGATAATTATCCAATTTGGTTAAAAATACTTAAATTACTATTAGAATCACTGTTATTGTATTAAATTAATTAGTTAAAATGAAGTTAATACTTGGATAAAAAACAATTCAGGGGCACAAGATATGAAAGTTATTGAGGAAAGAATACAATCCAAGCCCTTTTTAAAATGGGCAGGGGGGAAGACCCAACTTTTAAATGCTATAGTTACACGCCTCCCAATACACATACTCTTAAATCTCCAAATCGATAGATATGTTGAGCCTTTTATTGGAAGTGGTGCAGTGTTTTTCTTTCTCAAAAAACACTTTCATGTCAACGAGTCATATCTAATTGATTCTAATCCCGAACTTATCTTAGGTTATCAAGTTGTTCAAAAAGAACCTACGTTACTTATCAAAAGGCTTGAGCAATTACAAAATGACTATCTCAAGCTTTCTGAGGAGAATCGGAGCAAATATTTCTATCAAATTCGAAACCAATATAATACTCAGAGAAAATCC
>JAAYUP010000433.1 GCA_012517635.1 Candidatus Atribacter alterifermentans | reverse complement strand
CTTTTCAATTGAGCAATCTTTTGTTTAATCTGTCTTCGTTCTGTTTCAATTTTTTGCTCTCCAGGTCCACGGGTACCAATCCCACCACCCAAACGGGACATTTCGACTCCCTTCCCGGACAATCGGCTTAACTCATACTGAAGCGACGCGACTTCAACTTTAATTTTCCCTTCAGAAGAACGAGCGCGTGCGGCAAAAATTCGATGAATAAGAGCTATTTTAGTATAAATTTTGATATTGAAAGCCTTTTCGAGGTTTTTTTGTTGTGAGGGAGATATTTCAGTATCAATAATCACACTGCAAATGTCAGGATTTTTTTGTAAATAAACTTTTATTTCTTCAACCTTTCCCTTTCCGAAATAGGAATGTGGAAAGGGACGAATAACTTTTACATCCCAAATCTCAATCAATTGAAAGCCGGCACTCCGAGCAATCTCTAATAATTCCAAACGAATACCATCCAGTCCCATATTGTTGTGGTCATTGTGACCACAACAAACAACACCAAGGGCTTTATTGAATAATTTTTGGTTATTCAGGGTTCTATCAACCTCCTCCCCCATAAGAGTTTTTTAAGATTTCCCAATACATTTTAACCCGATAACGAAGTCCCTTCATCAAACCCATTTTTTCTTCCTTCATTACGTGAGTCAGTCCTGGAAGCTTCACCAACTTCATTGTTACACCGTTTTTACGAATGTATCGGTTCATAGCAACTTCAACCCCATATCGAGAGACTTCCAAATCTGAAATATTTTGAATGACATCGGTACGAATCGCCCGTTGTCCAGATAATAAAGGAGCAATTTTCTGAGCAAAATCAGTTGCAAATCGGCCTTCTTCAAATACCCCAATGGTTACATCTGCCTCTCTTTCGATAACCGGCTGAATTAAGCTCAAAACATGGCTCTCTTCTAAACCAACCAAATCAGCATCTAACAGTAAAACAATGTCGGTTCGTATATACTCCAGTCCTCGGTAAAGAGCACCACCTTTCCCTACATTACTTACTAAATCAACGACCTCAACATTGCGACTTCGCGCAATATCGACCGTTCGATCAGTTGAACCATCACTCACTACTACAATTTGTTCAACGATTGGCACCTTTTTTAAAACATCAATAATGGGTCCGATGGTCTTTTCTTCATTATAAGCAGCAATAATCGACGTAATTCGGTGATTTTGATTATTGAATTGGTTGGTTTGAGCTTGTTCACCCATACTTATTCTCATAAAATAATCAAATCGTCCTTCATTTTTTTAATCATTGCGAAGAGTTGATCCCGAGAGCAATCTAACCTCTTGCCATTTGAACGTATTTTAATTTCCAAAATGCTATTTTTCAAGGCTTTTTCACCAACAATTATTTGGATCGGGAATCCGATTAAATCAGCCTCTTTGAATTTATATCCAGCTGAAACATCACGATCGTCCCAGATAACTTCATATCCCTCACCAACCAGTTGCTGAGAAATACTCTCTGCCAATTCAACAATGACTTGATTTTTCAACTTTACCGGTATTACAACTATTTCATAGGGTGCGATATTCCAGGGCCATTTTATTCCATTTTCATCGTGATTTGCTTCAATTGCGGCAGCCATAGTTCTTCCAATGCCAATTCCATAGCATCCCATAATTAAAGGCTTTTCTTTTCCATCCTGGTCAACAAAATAGGCTTTCATCGATTCTGAATATTTAGTGCCCAATTGAAAAATGTGGCCAACTTCAATGCCTCTTTTTTCTTCCATATCAGCGTGGCACACTGGACATTGCCTGTTCTCACTGGTTGAAGCAGTCAAACACTTTGGACATTTCATAACCTTTTCTTCCCCAGAATCGGCAATAATGAGAAATTCATGAGAGACGTCACCGCCAATTACTCCTGAATCGGCCCTTACGGCAATGTATTCTAAACCACAAGCTGTAAATATTTGAGAATAGGCATCATACATTTTTTGATAACTCATTTGTAATCCCTCATAATCCCGGTCGAAGCTATATAAATCTTTCATAATAAATTCTCGAGATCGCATTACTCCGAATCGAGGTCGGATTTCATCTCTAAATTTCGTTTGTATTTGATACAAGAGCAAAGGAAGCTGTCGATAGGAACGAATCTCTTTCCGGGCGATATCGGTAATCACTTCTTCATGGGTTGGCCCCAAACAAAAATCCCTTTCTCGCCGGTCTTGAAAACGGATCAATTCTGGACCATAAATATCCCACCGTCCGGTTTCTTTCCAGAGTTCTCCGGGTTGGAGGGCTGGCAATAAAAGCTCCTGCCCATCAGCTCGGTTCAGCTCTCGACGAACAATATTCATGATCTTTTCTAAAGAACGAAAACCCAGGGGGAGGATGTTGTATATTCCCGATGAAAGTTGCCTGATCATCCCCGCCCTCAACATTAAACTATGGCTGATCACCTCGGCTTCGGTAGGATTTTCTTTCAGTGTTGGAGCAAACAAGGCTGACATTTTCAAAGCGTATTTTCCTCCTCTTCTTTCACCTGTTGATTGGTTACCATCGATTGTAATAGTTTTATAAGCTCGGGCAAAGCATCTTGTTGATGAATAGTTTTCATAACCTTTCCTCGAACAAAAAGGAGGGCAGTTGATTTTCCAAAAGCTAACCCTAAATCAGCCTCTTTCGCCTCTCCTGGACCGTTTACTTCACATCCCATGATAGCTAATTTTAAAGGAGATGGAGATGATATCAATTGTATAGCCTCTTTTATTTCTTTTACAAATGATACCACATCTCCCCTGGTTCGAGCACAGGTTGGACAGGAAATAACTTCGATTCCTTTTTGACGTAATCCAACTCCTCGAAGGATTTGCACTGCAACTTGGGATTCAAGAACCGGATTAGGTGAAGTGAGAGAAACACGTAAGTTATTTCCAATTCCTTTTCGTAGAATTGTCCCTAAAGCAATTGTCGACTTGATAATTCCTTCAATCCCTTCACCAGCTTCAGTCAGTCCCACATGTAATGGATATGAAAAAACTTCAGCCAAACGTTCATAAATTTCAATTGTTTCCTCAATATCAGTCGATTTGGCAGAAAGGATAATTCGGTTAAAGTTCTTTTTTTGCGGGACTTCAAGCGTTTCGATTATACTGTCAAGAAGTGCCTCCACTCTCCCCTTCTTTTGAAGATGAGAGGGGAGTGAGCCGGTATTGGCTCCCAAACGAAGTACGCCATTCCCTGTTTTTAAGATATCAATAAGCTGATGAAACTGAAATCGGTTTTTCCACGTTCCAGGATTAATTCGAATTCCATCAATACCTGCTTGGGCTGCTTTGAGGGCTAAGGCTGGTGAAAAATGTATATCTGCTATGAGCGGCAGAGGTGAATGCTTTTTTAGCTGAATGAGACCGGATAAAGCCTTTTCATCGGGAACGGCAATTCGAAAACAGTCACTCCCTGCCAAGGCTGCCGCACGGATTTCATTCAAACACTCTTCAACTCGCCCAGGGTGAATTCTCCCCATTGATTCTACCGAAACCGACGAATCACCACCAATAGCAACTGATCCAAGATTAACTTGTAAGGTTTTTTCTCGTTTCATTTTCCTGCAACAATTCTTAAAACATCTTGATAAGTAACAAATATGGCCATCAAGACGATAAACAAAAATCCAATCATATAGAAAAATCCGATTTTACTCGGATCCATCGGTTTCCCACGAATTTTTTCATAAAGGAAAAGTATGAGATGACCTCCATCTAAAGCAGGAATTGGCAATAAATTAAAAAGTGCTAAAGCAACGCTAATCAATGCCGAAAAATAAAGTAAATTCAAAAATCCATAACTGGCAGCTTGGCCAGACATGCGAGCAATTCCTATAATACCAGTTACTTCCATCGGAACTCGACCCATCACCATATAAAGTAAACCAATAAAGCTCACGACCAACCATTCTAACACTGAAGAGACGCTCCTATAAAAGGCAACCAAGGGATTTACTCTTTGATTTTCAACCCCATAAATAATACCAATCAAGAAGCGTTTTTCATTTTCATCCCACCGGGGGGTCAATTTCACTTCGACGGTTGTTTGTTCTCGTAAAACGGTTAAAGTTAATTCTCTTTCTCCGTTTAAGGCAATTTGATTGGATAAATCCTCCATTTTAACAATTGCTTTTCCATTAATTGAAGTCACTACATCTCCGGGTAAAATCCCGGCATTTTGAGCTGGACTATTTTCTATGACTTGTTGAATTTTTAGACTACTCGTAGGAACTCCTAAAAAACTGAAAACGAAAAAGACTAAAATGATCGATAACAATAAGTTCATGGCAGGACCACCTGCCACAATCAGACTTCTTTGATAAATGGGCTTTTTATCAAATCGCTCCTCATCGGGAACGGTTGCTTCACTATATCCTTCAATGAGGGTGTCTTCCATCCCCGCCATTTTTGTAAATCCACCTAATGGAAAGGCTCGTATCGAATATTCCGTATCCCCCTTTTGTGTCGACCAGATTTTTGGTCCATACCCTATTGCAAATTTTAAAACTCTCACCTTGAACAATCGTGCAAAAACAAAATGACCAAATTCATGGCAGAGAACTAATAACCCAATAACAAAAATGGTTGCCAGAATTGTCAGCATTTTAACGATCTCCTTTGCTGTATCAAGTTCTTTGCAGCTTTGTATCCCTGGTTATAGATTTCAATAACATCGGATACCGTTTGTGGCTTTGATAGAGTCACCTCTAAAGTTTTTTCTAAAAGAATTGGGATATGGTTAAACCCAATTCGATGGCTGAGAAAAGCTTGAACACAAGCTTCATTGGCACCACAAAAGAAAACTGGATACCCTCCCCCCAATTGCCCCACCTTAACTGCAAGATAAAAACCCCGAAAACGGTCAGGAACTGGATAGTCAAAATGCAACTGGTGGAGTTGGCAAAAATCGAATTTATATTCTTCCCAAGAAAGAGATCCTTCGGATTTGAGGGCGTGTCGAATAACCGCTTTCATATCTGGTTTGGAAAGAAGTGCTATGATAAACCCATCCTGTCGCTCGATGAGAGCATGAATTACACTTTCTCTTTGAACGAGAACATCAATTTGGGAATAGGGAAAATTAAAAAGACAATTTGCTTCAATCACTTCTAAACCTTTATTAATTAAATTAGCAGAATCAATAGTTATCTTTGTTCCCATTTTCCAATTAGGATGAGAGAGTGCCATTTCGGGAGTAATTTCATTGAGATCTCCCTGCCATTCATAAAACGCTCCTCCCGAAGCGGTGAGGTAAATTTTGGCTATGTCTTTTTTACTTTGCTTTTGAAGGAGTTGATGGAGAGCATTATGTTCACTATCCAAGGCAATAATATTTTGATGTTGACTTAAATCTCTTTCTTCCTTCCAGAGTTCGCTACCAGCCACGATAATTTCTTTCGTTGCCATCCAGATGGTCTTTTTGGTAACTAATAAATCACAAAAAAGATCAATCCAATCTATTCCCGAAAGGGCAAAAAATACTCCATCTACCGAGTCTCCTAAAATCATTTCACGAACAGCGTCGCGGCTTTTTAAAACATGAATCTCTGATTCTTTTAAATCCGAAGCTGCTCGAAAATTGGCGTCACGATTGACTAAATAAATTGATGGATTTCGGAAACCTTGAGCTTGGCGAATCAGCTTTTCCCAGCTTCTGTTAGCAACTAACAGCTTTACTTCAAATTCAGGACTGGTAGAGAGAACATGACAAATCTGCTCTCCCAAATATCCTGTCGATCCAATGACTGCAACTCTCATCTCAGCCTCCCAACCAAGTCTGAATAAAATAGATCATTGGGGCTACAAAAAAAAAGGAATCAAATCGGTCAAGAAATCCTCCGTGACCGGGTAAGAATTGACCAGAATCTTTTAATTGAAATTCTCTTTTTATCGACGACTCAAAAAGATCTCCCATAAAACTAACCAGAGCAATCATCAATCCTATCAAGAGAGATTGATAAACTGTCCAATGAGAAAGAAAAAATATCTTTATAAAAAGAGCGCCTCCACAACTCATAACAACACCTCCCCATAGTCCCTCCCAGCTTTTACCAGGACTAATGGATGGTGCTATTTTATGCTGACCCCATTTTTTACCAACCAGATAGGCACCAATATCATTTAACCAGATAATACAAGCAAAACCAACCAGAATCCATCGCCCATACTCGAGACCAATTTTTACCCAAAAAAAAGGAAGCCCAACACAATAGACAATTCCAAAAAGAAAAAAACTCATCCGTTCAATTATTCTCACTCGTTCGTAAAAACTCCATAAAACTAAAACAATAAAGAAAACATACCAACTTGCTATTATTAATGAGTGAGGATAAAAAAAAGTTAGGTAAAATAAAAATATGGTCAGGATAATGAGCAAATCGGTTAATCGGTGTGGAATTTTACATTGGACCATCTGCATAAACTCATGAAAGGTTAAAACCGAAAGAAAAGTAAATGCCGCTATTAGAGTTAGATCGTGATATACCATCAAGAATAAAAAAGGAGGTAATGCTAAGAGAATACTCAAGGTCCTCCTTTTCAATTCGGAAGGTTGGGAAATGTTGGTCACCTCTTAGCCTAATCCCCCAAATCTTCTTTTTCGACTGACAAAATCAGCGAGTGCTTGATGATAGTCTTGAGATGAAAAATCCGGCCAAAGGACATCGGTGAAATAGAGCTCACTATAGGCTAACTGCCAAAGCAAGTAGTTGCTTAAGCGTTTTTCTCCTCCAGTTCGGATCAAAAGATCGGGATCCGGTTGATTTTCAGTATCAAGATAGTTACGAAATGCTTCCTCATCAATTTTTCTTTCCTGATTGGATGAGTCCTGGAGGAATTTCTGAAATGCCCTTATTATCTCATCCCTCCCTCCATAATTTAAAGCCAAGTTCAAGGTTAAACCCTGATTTTGTCTAGTCAGTTTTTCTAAACTCTCCATTCGTTCGATTAAATGATGAGGAAAACCTTCTTTTTTTCCTATAAATCGAACTTTTACTTGATTCTGATGTAATTCATTGGCATAACGGTCAATTGCCTCGATAAAGATTTGCATCAAGCCTTGAACTTCATTTATTGGTCGGCGCCAATTCTCAGTAGAAAAAGAATAAAGGGTGAGAAAAGGAATTTTCTCATCCCAGGTTTCTTTTACAACCATCCGAACCGTCTCAATTCCTTGCCGATGGCCTTCTAATCTCGGCTTCCCTCGAGCTTGTGCCCAACGGCCGTTCCCATCCATGATAATAGCAACATGATGGATGCCAAAATCTAAATACTCATGATTTCCTTCTCTTTTTTCTCCCATATTCCATCTATTTCATTAATGTACTCATCGGTCATTTTCTGAACTTCTGCAACTGATTTTTTACTTTCATCCTCAGAAATAACTCCGTCTTTTTCCAGCTTTTTTATCCCTTCGTTGGCTTCTCGCCTTAAATTGCGGATTGCCACCTTAGCTTCTTCAGCTGTTTTCTTGGTAAATTTGGCAATCTCCTTTCGCCTTTCTTCAGTTAATGGAGGAACATTAATTCGAATAACATTCGCATCGACTACTGGATTGAAACCTAAATCGGATTTCCAAATGCCCTTTTCAATAGGTTGCAAGGCATTTTTATCCCAGGGTTGAACAATAATGGTTTTTGCATCAGGTGTGTTGATCGATGCGATAGTTTTCAATTCAACCATGCTTCCATAATAGTCAATAATCACATTCTCAATGAGAGCCGGAGTAGCTCGTCCAGTTTTTACGTGGGACAATTCGTCTCGCAAAACAGTAACAGCCGCTTTCATTCTTTTTTCAATATCTTTTATTAAATCCTTTAATTGTTCGGCCATTTTCCTCCCTCCTGAGAAATAAAGGTTCCAATTTTATCTCCTAAAACGACTCGTAAAAGATTACCAGTTTTATTAAAGTTAAAAACAATGATCGGAATATGATTATCCATACACAAAGAAACCGCAGTCAAATCCATCACTTTGAGTCCTTGATTCAAAACATCTAAGTAACTAATCGTCTCATATTTAACCGCATTCCGGTTGGTTTCTGGGTCTGATTCATACACACCATCTACCTTCGTTGCTTTAATAACAGCATCAGCCTTGATCTCAGCAGCTCGAAGAGCGGCTGCAGTATCAGTAGTAAAATAAGGATTCCCAGTACCGGCTGCCATAATGACCACCCGTCCTTTTTCCAAGTGTCGGATGGCTCGTCTTCGAATATATGGCTCAGCTACTGCTCTCATTTCGATGGCAGTTTGGACCCGAGTTGGAATATCAGCATTTTCAAGAAAATCTTGAAGTGCCAAGGCATTAATAACCGTTGCCAACATCCCCATATTATCAGCTGTCACTCGACTAATTCCCCGATCTCCAGCGGTACGCCCTCGAAATATATTTCCACCACCAACAACTATGGCGATTTCCACTTGCAATTGGTGAACGTGCTTTATCTCTTGAGTAAAATATTTTAAAACTTTGTTATCAATACCCGAAGAAAGTGACCCCATTAACGCTTCGCCGGATAATTTGAGCAAAATCCGGTGATAGAGCGGCTCTACCTTTTCAACCATACTATTCTTCACCAAGTTTTAGACGAACAAAACGCTTAATAACAATATTCTCGCCCACTTTAGCAATGGTTTCAACTAATAAGTCTTTAATTTTTTTATCACTATCTCGAATGTATTCTTGTTCGAGAAGACAATTTTCTTGATAAAACTTATTTAACTTCCCTCCAATAATTTTCTTTTGAACAACTTCAGGCTTACCGCTTTCACTGAGTTGAGCCTGGTATATTTTCTCTTCTTCCTTTCGAATATCCTCAGGTACATCTTCAATGGCTACCCAGCGGGGTGCTTGAGCGGCAATTTGAAGAGTTAATTCCTTGACAAAATGATTAAATTCTTCGGTACGGGCTACAAAATCAGTCTCACAATTAACTTCTACCAATACTCCTATCTTCCCATCAGTGTGAACATAGGAACCAATAAGACCTTGTTCAGCTGCTCGACTTTGCTTCTTTGTAGCCGTTTCAATACCCTTTTTCCGAAGAAACTCACAAGCCTTTTCCATATCTCCCTTGGTTTCTTCCAAGGCTTTTTTGCAATCCATAACTCCTGCACCAGTTCGGCTTCTCAGTTCATACACTATTTTGGCATCGTAGCTCATGACTGTTCCTCCTTTGCTTCTTCAGTGAGATTCTCGTCATCACTTTCAATTTCTTCTAAATTAGAGTCTTTGAGCTCTTCTAAAATCGAAAGAGGAGTTTCATTGTTGCTATCGATTAATATCGTACCAGAAACCGCCTCCTCAGCTTCAGGGATGGCTTCTCCTTCAGTTGCGACTTCTTCACGACCTTCAGTAGCATACTGTTTTCCTTCAATCACGGCATCAGCTATGATCGATGAAAAGAGTCGAATAGCCCGAATGGCATCATCATTACCTGGTATCACATAATCAACTTCATCAGGATCACAGTTGGTATCAACAATACCGACAATTGGAATTCCGATACGGCGAGCTTCTAAAACCGCGTTCCGTTCTCTCCGAGGGTCAACAACAAATACACAATCGGGAACTCGAGTCATCTTCCGGATTCCAGTAAGGTATTTTTCCAATCGAGTCTTGGTTTTTAAAATTTGCATGATTTCTTTTTTAGGAAGTCGATTTAAAATACCATTTTCTTCTAACTTCTCAATGTGTTCCAACTTATCTATGCTTTGCTGGATGGTTATGAAGTTAGTAAGCATGCCACCTAACCAACGCTGATTGACATAATACATTCCACAACGATTCGCTTCTTGTTCAATAGCTTCCTGGGCCTGTTTCTTGGTCCCCACGAAAAGCACCGTTCCACCATCTTTTGCTAAATCGCGAATAAAATAATACGCCTTTTCAACAAGCCCAACAGTTTTTTGTAAATCAATGATGTAGATATTGTTTCTTTCGGTAAAAATATAGGGTTTCATCTTTGGATTCCATCGGCGAGTTTGATGACCAAAATGAACCCCGGCTTCCAACAACTGCTTCATAGTAACGATCATAAATTATTCTCCTTCCGGTTTTTCCTCTGCCGAACTATTGGTTTACCTCCTATAGGGAGATCACCGGAATAAACGTCCGACATGAGAATTTATTCTTGTGCAATGCACAAATCGGGCACAGTATATCATGAAAAGGAAAAATATTTCAACCGTAATTCTAATTATCTTTAATAAATGAAGTTACAAAATATAACGAGTGACATCTTCATCTTGTAAAATGTTTTTTAATCGTTCTTGAATATAAGCTTGATCAATCACCACTTCTTTTGGCTTTAAATTCGGTGCCTTAAAAGAAATATCTTGAAGAACTCGCTCCACAACTGTGTGTAAACGACGTGCACCGATATTCTCCATTTTTTGGTTCAGAACTGAGGATATATGAGCTATTTCACGAAGACCATCATCGGTAAATCGTAAATCAATACCTTCAGTGGATAGCAGTGCCGTATATTGCTTCACTAAAGAATTACAGGGCTCGACAACGATTCGATAAAGGTCTTCCTCACTCAACGCCGAAAGCTCAACCCGTATCGGAAAACGACCTTGTAATTCAGGGAGTAAATCTGATGGTTTGGTATGGGAAAAGGCGCCAGCTGCAATAAAAAGAATATGGTTCGTACGGACAGGTCCATGTTTCGTTACAACTGTTGAGCCCTCCACAATCGGTAAAAGGTCACGCTGAACTCCTCCTCGAGAAACATCGGGACCATGGGTGTCCCTTCCTCCTGGTGAGGCAATTTTGTCAATCTCATCGATAAAAACAATCCCACTTTCCTCTACTCGTCGAATTGCTTCACTTTTAACATCATCCATATCCAGTAGTTTTTGAGCTTCTTGATTGAAAAGAATTTCCCGAGCATCTTTGACTT
Source organism: Candidatus Atribacter alterifermentans (assembly GCA_012517635.1). Classification (GTDB taxonomy): domain Bacteria; phylum Atribacterota; class Atribacteria; order Atribacterales; family Atribacteraceae; genus Atribacter; species Atribacter alterifermentans. Next base: position 7,909 of record JAAYUP010000433.1, on the reverse strand, counting down.
TTACCCGTTTTTTTCTCTTTCGAGAAGGAAATATTCCTCCAAAAAGTCCGGAAAAGTCAATACCCATATTATCTAAACCGCCGACATTTACTACCTCTATTGGCATTGAACTCTCTTCAATCTCAATTTCGATTTCTCGATCGTCTAATTCACCTTTGTTCAATTTTTCTCGAATCTTCTCCCGAGTTCGTTCTGCCGAGGAAGAAGGTGTCGGCCACACCACATCAACTCGTGGACCACTTTCTGAAGGAGAAGGTCCATCAAGGTCTTCTGGTGTTAATTTTTTATTCAAAAGAAGGTCCAACAAGCGCTCTTCCACAATCCATCTGGTCTTCCCTTCTTGGGCACTGATCTTTTCACTTTTTACCATTCGTATTGATAATTCAGCGAGATCACGAATAATTGATTCAACGTCTCTTCCTACATAACCAACCTCAGTGAATTTAGTTGCTTCAACCTTCATAAAAGGTGCACCAGTCAGTTTTGCGATTCGACGGGCAATTTCGGTTTTTCCAACGCCAGTTGGTCCAATCATAATAATATTTTTGGGTGTAATCTCTTCAGCAATTTCTTGAGGAAGCATCCTTCGTCGAATTCGATTACGAAGGGCAATTGCAACCGATTTTTTAGCGTCTTCTTGACCTATAATATATTTATCTAATTCTCGGACGATTTCTTCTGGGGTTAAAAAATCATCAATATGTTCCATATTAATCTCTTCCTTTCATTTTGAAACATCTTTCTCCTTGGTTTATCCCAGTGTCTCCAAGTGAATGTGATCGTTGGTATAAATACAGATCTCTGCAGCAATTTCCAAGGAATATCGGGCGATCTCCTCTGAATTCATATCAGTATTCCGATATAATGCTTTGGCGGCAGCTAAAGCATAATTTCCCCCCGAACCAATAGCTGCCATTGATTCATCAGGTTCGATGACATCTCCTTTTCCTGAAATAATCAATATATGTTCTAAATCCATGGCGAGTAATAAAGCTTCGAGATGCCTGAGAACTTTATCAGTCCTCCACGTTTTTGCCAGCTCAATAGCAGCCCGAGAAAGGTTTCCTCCATAAGAATTCAGTTTTTCTTCAAAACGATCAAGCAGGGTAAGACAATCAGCCCCAGCTCCGGCAAAGCCAGTTAAAACTTTCCCTTGATAGAGAGTTCGTATTTTTTTTGCTCCTCTCTTCAACACCGATTCATTCATCGTTACCTGACCGTCGCAAGCCATAGCTGCTTTTCCATTCCGTAAAACACCAAGAACAGTCGTTGATATGATCTTCATTTAATCCTCCTTTTTGTGGGATCGGGGGTGAGCTTTTTCATAAACTTTTTTCATATTATCCCAATTTAAATGGGTATAAATTTGAGTGGTAGAAAGACTGGAATGTCCAAGAGCTTCTTGAACAATCCTCATTTCCGCTCCTCCTGAAAGAAAATGACTGGCAAAACTATGACGAAAGGTATGAGGAGAAGCTTTTTTTACCATACCAATCTCCCCGAATAGTTTATTTAAAATAACTCTCACACCACGAGTCGTTAAGGGTCGTTGAAGATAATTTAAAAAAAGTTCTTGAATTGGTTCTTTTGGTTGGCGAAAAACTAAATAATCTCGGATTGCCTGATGCGCTTTTTGGTTAAAGGGAACAATTCTCTCTTTTCCACCTTTTCCCCGTACCTTTAAGGTTTTTTGATGAAAATTCAAATCGTTGGTTTTCAGTCCTACAACTTCTCCTACTCGCAAACCAGAAGAATAAAGAATTTCAAAAAGTGCTCGATCACGAGCATGAAGAAAATTTGGTTTTTTCCGAAAACGATCTTCCAAGGCATCTAAAAACCGATTGATTTCCGATTGAGAAAAAAAGGTGGGAAGACTTTTTTCTTCTTTTAAACCTCCAATACCGTCACAGGGATTTTTTTGAATTTTCCCCTTTTTTCGTAAATATCGATAAAAGTTTTTTAAAGCCGATAAACGGTTGAGTTGAGACACCCTCATTAAATGAAAAACCGTTTTAAGTGATGCCATAAAACCAGCTATATCTGAAGTATCAACTTCGGTTAGGCTTTTTTGGTTGGTTATCGTTAAAAAATTACTAAATTGTTGAACAACTCGCAAATAATTTTCAACAGTATGAGAAGAGTATTGACGCTCATATTCCAGATATTCACAAAACTCGTTTATCAATTGATTATTTATTTTTGAGTTCGATGCTAAGGGGCACACCTTCCCAGTCACCTTCTTGACGAATAATTTTTTCAATAGTACGAATGCTTCTCTCCAATTCTCGATCATTTCCTTTAAAATTGGTTAAAAATGAAAAACGAGGAGGAGCATTAAGCTCTTGATAACCATAATAGACACGAAGAGACCTTCCTTTTCCCATACTGATATTGAAATCGTTAATTTTTTCCTTTATTACTCGATTAATAAAGCTGGTTTGAAGTCGTTGATAATAACGACTGGCAATTGCTGCAAACTGGGCTAAAAAATATGGCTTCAGGTTTCGGTCAGTCGCCGACCCGATCAAAATGGAAGCAAAATTTAAAAAATTTAATTCATTCCATATCCATTTTTTGGTTTCTTCAATCTTTTTTCGAGTTAATCGTTCAGGAATCAAATCCATCTTATTTAGAAACGCAAGACAGCACTTTTTTTGTTGATAAATTTGGGTGGCAATATTCCGATCTTGCTGGGTTATCCCTTCCTGAACATCTAAGACCAAAACGCATAGATTGGCTTCGGCAATTTTTTCCATGGTTCGAACCGTGGCATAAAATGCGACATCTTCCTTGACACGGGATTTGCGAACTAACCCAGCAGTATCCACTAGTCGATATCGTCCATATCCTCCACTGATCAGAGAGGATTCCAGTGGATCTCGAGTGGTTCCGGGAATAGTACTCACCAATGACCGGTCACTTTCCAACAACATATTAAATAAGGTTGATTTTCCAACATTTGGCTTACCAACAATGGCAATACGAAAATCATGATGTTCAATAACTGGAACATCTTTCGATTCATCAGCGCTTCTTAAACGGTTAAAGAGGATGGTTTTTAATTGTGGAATCCCATCCCCATGTATTGCCGATATCTGCAACACATCGTCAAAACCGAAAGCATAAAAATCAGATAACAAACTTAAATGAGTCATCCCTTCTCTTTTATTCACAACTGGGATAATGGTTTCTTTCGTTCGACGCAAACGATCTATTAAACCAAGATCAATACTGGTTATTTCTTTACTTCCATCAAGAACGAGCAAAATACAATCAGCGTCATTGATGACCTCCCAGACTCTTCTTTCTGCTTCGCTTTGTAAGGGATCATCCGGTGAACTATTTAACTTCATTCCAGCAGTGTCGACCAAGCGGATCTGAATTCCATCGATCTCAATCATATTTTCAATGATATCTCTTGTTACTCCCGGAGTTGAATCAACAATGGTAATCCTTCGACCTGAGAGTCGATTAAAAAGAGTTGATTTCCCAACGTTGGTTTTTCCGACAATAACAACTAATGGCACTTCTTTCGTCATAGACTTTTTCCTTATTGAATTTTTTTTATTAATTCTTTTACCGCATGATCGGGAGTTGATGCTCCACTAACAATTAATATGGTTTGGTTGGGTTGAAACCATGACTTTCTCACTTCATTGGGATCTTCTATCCAGATGGTTCGTGGAGCGTGTTGATTCGCTACCAAGTAAAGACCTCGGGTATTAGAGCTGTGTTTTCCCCCTAAAATGACGACCGTATCTATTTTTCCAGTTTGGAGATGAGAAAACAACTCATTTTGCCGATATTCGGTTTCTGGACAGAGGGTATTATAAATCTGGCAGCGATCAGTTAATTTTTTTTCTTCTAACAGCCGACAAAAATCCCGATATTGTTGTTGAGGAAAAGTAGTTTGTTCAATAACCGCCAGAGGTTGACTTTTTGGTAACGGACTAAGCTTCTCATCCCATTCTATGGAATCCTTTCCTAAAACAATTGGCTTGGTGTTTAATTCACTGATTAAAGCTTTAATTTCAGCATGGTTGGGATCCCCAAGGATAATGATGGTGTATCCCTTCTTTTCCAACTCACTTGCTAATACTTGAACTTTTTGCACCCGAGGACAGGTGGTATCAACGATGTTAATCCCTTTCCCCAGAAGCTTTCTCCGGGTTTCTCGCTCCAAACCATGGGACCGAGTAACAACAGTTACCTGATTCGGTATTTCTTCCACCTCATTGACCAAACAGGCTCCTCTTTCGACTAACATCTTTACTGCCTGATGGTTATGAACTAATTCTCCGAGAAGGTAGACTGGATGGGGACGAGTTTCAAAAGCTTGTAATGCCATATTATAAGCCCTTTTCACCCCCGGGCAGAAACCAATATGTTTCGCAATCAATATTTTCATATCATTCATCCTCTACCACTTTTTGATAGAGAAAGTTCACCACTTCCTCAATACTCATATCAGAAGTATCAACCAATAGAGCATCAACAGCCGGTCGCAAAGGAGCTTCGCTTCGTGTCGAATCGATAGTATCTCTTTGTGTAACATTTTCAAGAACTTCACTATAAGAAATATCAACCCCTTTTTCTTTCAGCTCTTTCCATCGTCTCTGAGCTCGAACTTCAGGCCGTGCAGTCAGAAATATTTTTAAATCAGCATCGGGTAGAACCACTGTTCCAATGTCCCGTCCTTCCGTAACCGAAAACGTTGATTGAGCTAAATCCCTTTGTTTCTTTTTTAAGAAATGGCGCACCACAGATATTTTTGCTACTGGAGAAACATGCTGGTTAACAATTGTTTGACGGATTTCTTCGTTACACTGTTTTCCGTTGAGAAAGATAACCGATACTCCATCGATAACTTTTAAGTCGAGATTAATTTTCCCTAAAGCCTGATTCAGAGCTTCTAAATCTTCATAATGAATACCTTCTTTGACCAAAAAATAGGTAATCGCTCGATACATGGCACCAGTATCTATATATAAATACGATAATTTTTTAGCCAATAATCGGGCAACCGTACTTTTTCCTGCTCCAGCAGGTCCATCTATAGCAATCAAACCTTTCATGCGTCCTCCTAATGATCAGAGTTCTAAGCCAAAGTATCAGAGATAATTTTAAAATCTTTATATCCAATTTTTTGAAGATCTTGGAAGAAATTTGGATAACTAATTGAAATACACTCGATATCTTCAATTTCTACTGGCGCATCAGCAATCAATCCAGCTATCACCATGCTCATGGCAATACGATGGTCATGATAACTTTTTACTTTCCCACCTTTCAATCGTATTGGGCCAGAAATAACTAACCCATCATCGGTTTCATTTACCTGTGCTCCCAATTGGTTTAAGTTTTCACTGATAGCATGCAAACGGTCGCTTTCCTTTACTCTCAGCTCACCCGCTCCCTTGATTATTGAGTAACCATTCGCTTGGGTTGCAAGAACAGATAAAATTGGAATTTCGTCGATCAAGGATGGAATCTGGTCTTGATTAATCTCGAAACTATTTAAAAGCGAGTGCTCTATTGCTAAGTGGCCTTGCTGCTCGCCCCACTCTTCTCTCACTTCAAATAAGTTGATCTGGGCTCCCATTCTTTGCAAGCAACGAACCATACCAATTCGGGTAGGATTTAAGCCGATATTTCGGATAACAAGATGAGATTTTGGAATTAAAAGGGCAGCTGCTATCAAAAAAGCAGCTGAAGATATGTCTCCAGGTAAATGAAAAGGCCGAGCAACCAATTCTTTTTCTGGGTAAACTTGAATCACTTCGTTTTGTTTCCGTATATCTCCTCCAACTGCTTGGAGCATGTTTTCAGTATGATTTCGCGAAAGGATTGGCTCCTTTATAAAAGAAGGACCGTCTCCCCATAAGGCAGCAAAAAGCAAACAAGACTTGACTTGGGCGCTGGGAATTTCAAGCGTATGATGAAAGGCCCGCAAGGGGTTTTTACCAATGACATAGAGAGGCGCATAACGGTCTCCATTTCGACCACCAATAACAACACCGGTTTTTCTTAATGGATCAATAATTCGTTTCATTGGTCGTTGACGGATACTTTGGTCTCCAGTTAAAATTGATAATCCTTGAATCCCAGCAGTTATTCCAGCAATTAAACGTAAAGTTGTTCCTGAATTTCCCACATCAAGGATATCCGGCGGTTCAGATAATCCATTTTTCCCAAAACTGGTTACCTGAACCACGCCCTGATCAGGATAGGTTTGTATGGTAACACCGAAGAGCTTTAGGCAATATAAGGTTGACCAGGTATCCTGGCAAAAGGAAAAATTATGAATAAGAGTCTCACCGGAGGACAAAGCTCCAATCATCGCCGCTCGATGACTGAATGACTTATCAGGGGGACATAAGATATCTCCTGCCAATTTAGATGATGCTGGCAAAATTCGAACTTTATCCATTATTTTCTCCTCTTAAATCCTCCCGGAGTATTTGAGCATCTCGCAGATAAACATGATGAATGGCCTCATGACGAATTTGGGGACAAAAAGCGATCATCATCAAACGAATACAACGCTTTACTGCATTTTCAACGGGAATCTCTTGAGCGCACATGATGGGAAGAAAACGGTATTTTTCAACTTGTCGAATAGCTCGAGCGGGAAATGTAGATTTTAAATCGTGGGTTACGGTTATAAAAATTGCGGTAATATCATCGGTTTTTAATCGGTTTTTTTCCATCATGGTTTCAAACAAATGCAAGGTGGCTACAGCAATCTCATCGGCATCATCTCTTTCAACGGTAATAGCTCCTCTGATCCCTCGCATGGGATTCATCTGGTATTCCATTAATATTCAATCCCCTTTCGAGCTGGTATCCCCTTTTGGTAGGGATGCTTAATGAGAATCATATTGGTAATCAAATCAGCATAATCAACGAGTTGGGGTATAACCTTCCTTCCGGTTATTACGATCTCGATCTTAGGATTTCGAGCATTCAATTCCTTGAAAAAATCATCCCAACTGAGTATCTGATATGTAAAAGCATAAAGAAATTCGTCCATTATTAATAAATCATAATCTTCTCCATGCAAAGCCCTTTTGGCCATTTCCCAACCCATCATAAACTCTTGATAATCTTGTTCTTGCCATTGTCTATTAAAAATAAATTTTCCCGACCCAAATTGAAATAAAGTTATTCCCGGTAGGTATTGGAGAGCAATGAGTTCGCCCGTAACATTTTTTTTAAAAAATTGAAGAAAAAGAACCTTTAAGCCTTGACCAGTAGCTCTCACCGCTAAACCTATGGCTGCTGTAGTTTTTCCTTTTCCATCACCATAATAGACTTGAATAAATCCTCTATCGGTCGACATCGGTTACAACACCAACCCCCTTCAAAAGATCCTCGATCTCGTTTCTCAAGAGATACCGCCACTCACCAGGTAATAAATTTTCATCAAGAGTGATCGGTCCCATTTTTACTCGAATTAATCGGAATACTGGATGACCGATACTTTCAAAAAGTATTCGTACTTCATGCTTTTTTCCTTCATTTAAAACCACTTCAACAATCGTAAACCCTTTCTGATAGTCGATGAGCTTTGTAGAATGAGCTTGATAACGGACATCGTTTTTTACGATCCCTTGAGTAAGCAACTCCAACTCCTGGGACTTCACATGACCTGAAGCGTAGACTCGGTAAGTTTTCAAAACCTCATAGCGGGGATGAGTTAAAATATTGGTGATTCGACCATCATTGGTAAAAAGGAGCAACCCCTCACTGTCAAAATCCAAACGACCTATCGGAAATATTCTTTCCTTGACATTGGCGACCCATTTCATAACAGTTTCCCTTCCCAATGGATCGTTAACAGTCGTCAATGTTCCTCGAGGTTTATAAAGCTGAAGATAAACGAGTCGTTTTTCCAATCGAACCAGTG
>JAAYUP010000038.1 GCA_012517635.1 Candidatus Atribacter alterifermentans | reverse complement strand
ATGGATCGGAGGGAATTCTTAAAAAACAAAAAGTAATTGCCCCTCCTAACGGTGTTTCCTGGGTGAAGGTTCCCATCAACCTATCAGTGGATCTGAAATCTTTTTACATTATCACCGCCCATTCACAAACCGGTATCTTTTGGAGATACCACAAAAAACCACCAGTAGGAACAGCCGCCTTATCAAAAGAAAAAAATAAATGGACTTCAACCAAAGGAGCTTATACTATTAGGGTTTATCCCGAAGTCTTCCCCTATGAAGCTGAAAATATTCTAAGTGGAGTGAGCCGTCCTGAAAACTGGACCAATATCTGGATTTCCGATCCCTCTCAAGGAATGCCACAAACGGTAACGTTGGAATTTCCAGTCGAAACTACCTTCAATACGGTTTATCTGACTTTCGACACCAATCTCACTCAAACCCATATGTCCACGCCGCCTCTCTATCGTTTCCCAGAGTGTGTCAAAGACTATGCCTTATTCTATGATGCTCAGGGTACCTGGAAGAAAATCATCCACTGCCATGACAATTACCAAAGAAGAAGAATCCATCGGTTTTCACCTATAACAACCAAAAAACTCCAAATCGAGGTCTACGCTACCCATGGAGACCCTTCAGCGCGGATTTACGAAATACGGGTGTATAACGAATAAGTTAATTTATTTTATGGAGGTATTTTCAAAAGTTATCAAAATTATGATTTAATTTGCATAAATTTAATTCGTATTATGCGTGCCCGGTGGAGTTAAGTCAGGCACGCATAATTTTTTATAAAATTGCTCCTTGATCTTTTAAAGTTCTCTGCAAAACATTTACCGGAACCTTCCGAAGAGAAGAGCACTTCTCTTGAATAGTTAAAGCGCTTGCCACTCCGGCTGCTTGACCGATTGCCATACAGGGTGCCATTACTCTGAAGGATGCCATGGCTTCATGGGTTGCTGATATGGAACGACCGGCAACCAGAATATTTTCCAGCTCCCGAGGCAATAAACAACGGAAGGGAATACCGTATTCACCTTGATTCTCGACATATTGAAAATAGGAATCGACCCGATCCTGCTTGTGAACATCGATAGGATACCCGCACCAGGCGATGGTGTCTTGGTATTTTTTGCCTAAAAGAAGGTCTTCCTTGTTTAAGCAATAATCGCCAATAATCCGCCGTGATTCTCGGATTCCAATTTTTACTGGAGTTAAAGAGAGATGGGCATTTTCGAAACCAGGTACATGTTGATGCAGAAATTGAAAAATTTGATGAGCTTCACGTCGTGCCGAGATCTCTGCCCAGGAGAGAGCAGCGGGGTCAAGTGAATCGGCGATAATTTTTATAGTGTTGATAAACATTTCACCTTGATAGAGACACATCAACCAGGCACGATGGTCGGCAATCCCATCGAAAAGACCTTCTTTTTCAATTATTTGTCTCCAAGGTTTAAACTGAGTTGTGATATGAAAAATAGGGGCAAAACCGGAATGAGGATCGGGATGAGGATTTACTACAATCTCCTCGTCGGTTAATTGAAAAGCTTTTTGACTGTCGATACCATCAATTTTAAAAATCATCGTCATTGGTTGGCAGTTCCCCGAATCATCTCCTAATTCAAACTCCATTCCGGCTTTTGCAATAATATCAGCGTCTCCAGTACAATCGATTATAATTTTCCCCTCTAAATAAAAACGACCACCCTTACTCTCAAAAAAAACTCCTTTGACCTGATTATTCTTTAACACAGGCTCAACAGCTAAGCAATGGTGAAGAATCTCAATCTTTTGCTCCAAAAGAAGTTCCTGGGCGGCAATTTTCACTTTTTCCGGATCAATAGGGGTAATGGTTTTCATATGTCCATGTTGGAGTGGAACATGCCCTGGTGTACCTCCCAGTTTTTTTAGATAATCGACGAACAACTGGGCAAATCCACCAATGATTTGTTCGCCCTTCATATTGTGGAAAGTCAATAACGGTAGACCTGAAGTTGCCATTCCTCCTAAAAATCCATACTGCTCCAAAAGAACAACCTTTACTCCTAAGAGCGCAGCAGAGTATGCAGCGGCAATACCTGCAGGACCACCACCACAGACAATAACATCATAAGATCCATAATGCTCGATTTGGGTTTTCATTCTTTTTAGGACCGTAAACATCAGCTCCTTTTTAAAACTATGCTTATTATAATTCATGCTGATTCAAGAGATAGTCAAAATTTTTTTGTCTTTTTCTATTTCTCTGAATTCCCTTTTCCTTGGTGGGAAAGGCATAGGTGATGGGGAATGTCATTTTTTACCTCAATCTCTATTTAAAACCCCAAACCTGGTTTTCAAACGAAACTTTCACCCTCATCCTGACCTTCTCATCAAGTGAGAAGGAACTCTGACTCGTCATTATGAGGAACGAAGTGATGTGGCAATCTCATTGATCAAAATATTTTAATGTTCCTTATTCATTGTCTCAGAATAACCATTAAAAACCAAAAAGCATCCTTCCCCCGCGAAGCGGCACCCCTCCACGGAGGGGAATTGTTCAACTTCTTCCCCCATTGAGGGGGATTTAAGGGGGGTGTGCCTTTCAGTTTTTTCAATTTTTTACCCATTCCTTTATTTATAGAATAGAAGTCAAAATAACGGAATTTGGTTGAATTAGTATTTACAGGATAGATAGAGAGGAAGACTGATTGATAATTTTAAAACATCCGATGTATAGAAATTTTAAGAGATTCCGCGAAATTATCCGAGTGTTTAATAGATACGGATTTGCACTGCATCACTTTGTCTTTTTTGAGCGATTTGCCTTTCCACTAGTAAGCAAGAAAATTCTTAGTAATACTCCACAAGTGAATTTACGTTTAGCATTAGAAGAATTAGGCACTACCTTCATAAAAATCGGACAGATTCTCAGTACCCGAATTGATCTTGTTTCTGAAGAGTATTGCTACGAACTAAAAAAACTTCAGGATGATACGACACCAGTTCCTTTTGAAGAAATTCGAGATGTTATCGAGTTAGAACTGAGGGCAAAAATAGAGGAGATTTTTTTAGATTTCGATCCAATTCCTATTGCTTCAGCATCAATAGCT
>JAAYUP010000037.1 GCA_012517635.1 Candidatus Atribacter alterifermentans | reverse complement strand
GCGCATATCACTATCCCCTTACTAAAATACCCTCTTATGATAGCGTTACTAATTAGAGCTATGGATATTTTTAAAGTATTCGACTCGGTATATACCCTAACCCATGGAGGGCCCGGTTATTCTTCTCAAACAATTAGTTTCTATACTTATCTTACAGCTTTTCGGAAATTTGATTTAGGCTATGCTGCAGCAATTTCCTGGATTATTTTTCTCATCGTTTATTTCATCACCTTTTTTATTATAAGAGCTTTTAAAACAGGAGAACTATCACAATGAACAAAGCCCTCCAAAAAACTGGCAAAATTGTAACGTATTTGATTCTGATAGCGATCTCGTTGTTCTTCTTTTTCCCTTTGCTTTGGACATTTGGCACTTCTATGAAACCTCCTAGTGAATATTATTCCACCCCTCCTACTATTCTGCCCAGAGATCCCACAATTGTGCATTACATCGAAGCCTTTATCCCTTGGCAATTGGAAAGAATGGAAGAAACACGGCGATACTGGGTTGAAGAAGCTGCTGGTCGCGCTCACCCCATAACCCCGTCCATTAAAAACAGCTTGATTGTAACTTTTCTCTCAGTAATGTTATCTTTGTTAATTGGCATTCCATCATCCTATGCTCTTGCTCGATATAAATTTCGGGGTAGTGATAACATTGCCTTTTGGATTCTTTCAGTTAGAATGCTCCCTCCGATTGTCGCAGCCATACCGATTTTTCTTATTGTAAATTCCTTGGGCTTAGTTGATACCTACCCGGGTCTGATTATCCCTTATATTATGTTGAATCTGCCGTTCGTGGTATGGATGATGAAAGGGTTCATTTCGGATATACCGATCGAAATTGAAGAAGCAGCCCAAATTGATGGATGTAGTCGTTTTTCTTCTTTCTTACGGGTAACTTTACCCCTTTGTATCGGCGGCATTGTTGCAACAGCCCTTTTCTGCGTCTTCATTACTTGGAATGAATTTCTTTTTGCGGTCATCCTTACTCGGACAAATGTTCAAACTCTAACAGTGAACTTATCTACCTTTCGGCTTGATCGTGGTATTTTATGGGGGATGATGAGCGCTACAATTACTGTTGCCGTGTTACCGCTCCTATTTTTAACCTTCTTTTTCCAAAAACAACTTGTTAAGGGATTAACAGCCGGTGCAATAAAATAAAAAAATGGAGGAATAATAAAATGAAAGTAATTCCAGAGAATAATCTACCAATATTTACTGGAGGTGGAGGAATAATGAAATTTTTTATTCCTTCACCAATTAAAGAGAGCGGTCAAATGGTGTTTGGTTATTTTGAACTTGGTCCGGGTGAGAGTCATACTGTTCCTGGTTCACATCATTTTTCTGATGAAGTGTACTACGTTATTGAAGGAAAAATGATTGTTGAAGGAGAAAACCAGAAAACCATTCTAGTCGAAGAGGGGAATGTTTTATATATTGAAGCCGGAGAAATGCACTGGGGGAAGAACCCTTTTGAAGAAACCGTGAAGTGTGTTTTTGTTTTAGTACCGCCCGATTTTCCTGGATGCCGTGCCTGGATGGAAGAAGCAATGGCAGCGGGCAACCATAATTAAAAGTTTTTAAGAAGGAGGAAGCAATAATGCCAAGGGAAACAATGACCCATCGCGAACGATTGATAAAAGTTCTTTCTCATTCTGAACCTGATAGAGTTCCCATTGACTTAGGAGGGATAGGCTGTACTCTTCATTATTTTACCCATAAAAAATTATTGGAATATCTAAAACTCCCATATCGGGAACCTGAAATT
>JAAYUP010000432.1 GCA_012517635.1 Candidatus Atribacter alterifermentans | reverse complement strand
CGAAGAAGCTCTTGTCGCTTCGAAAACGTATCTCTACCCAGGAGAGGATAGCACTGTTAAAGATAAGGTGACTATTTTCAACGAAACTCTAACATGGCCTGAATTGAAAATCGCCTGGGAATTGGGGGAAAAAATTGCCAGTGCAATAAACCAAGGCCATTCAAGCCGAGCATTGATTCATAAAATATCCAGTTCTCTCAATGATTTTAATCCTCTCATTGAACAATCCAACCAAAAGATTATCAAACCTCCAGCAATCTGGAATTTTCTCTATCATCTTAGAAATGATAAGGAAGTCGCCGATCTTTTGGAGGAAATTATTTTAAATAATATTTTTAGAGATCAAAAAATCAAGAACCCTCGCCTTATTTTAGTTGCTAACCGCTTTGCCGAGATGAAAACCAGAAAAGTCATGGTTTAAAAAAATATAAATTCTTTTATACATAAAAAGGAGGTAGGTAAGAATGAATATGAATGCCGGAAGAAGACAAGTACCTGCTTCATACCATAGTTATGAAAAAGGGAGTTCACAAGAAGAACAGTGGCGGAAAACCCTCCAGGAATTCTTCGAAACTGCTCATTATCCGGAAAAGGTCTTACAGTTTGAGCGGATGGGTATGAATGATTTTAAAACTTTCAACCAGCAATTAAAAGATTTTATAAGAGAGCGAGCAAAAAACGTCAATTCAACTAAATTACGGAAAATTTTTGAAATCATAAAAAACGCAAAAGATGGAAGAGAGCTTCTGCTTGCTATTCCACGATTGGCTTATATTGTTGGTCGTGAAGATATTAAAAACCGGGATTCAGTCGGATTAGTCATTACTTTTCTCAGTGATTCGATATTAGCCTTGCAATCAAATGAAGACCGAGAAGGTTATAAAGGTATCCAAAAATGCGCCGAAGCGATGGTTGCCTACCAGAAATATTATTCTGACAAATAATTAGGGAGGGGGAGCATGATGAGTCATTTTTTAGGAAAACTCTTTCTTAACGGAAAAATAGAAGTTCAGACTGGTCTTCATATTGGTGGATCTCGAGAAACTGGTGAAATCGGCGGAATGGACAATCCGGTTATAAAAACCGTAAATGGTGTCCCTTATATCCCTGGTTCTTCATTAAAAGGAAAAATGCGCTGCACCTTGGAGCGGGCTGAAGGTAAAGAAGGAACACGTACTAAGGGTGACCCTTGCGGTTGTGGAGAATGCTTGGTATGCCTCCTTTTTGGAAGCCATTCATCAGATGATGATAAGAAAACCTTAAGCCGCCTGTGTGTTCGTGATGCCTGGCTTGATATTGATGATTTCGAAAAAAAGTTTCCTGCGCTTTTTGAAGAAAAAGCCTATACTGAAGAAAAAACGGAAAACATCATTGACCGAATTAAAGGAAGCGCCTCAAATCCCCGTAATTTAGAAAGAGTTCCAGCTGGTACGATCTTTAACTTTGAAATGGTTTTAAATATCTTTGATAATGATCGGGATCAAATCGACCAAATTATTCCTTTCTTCATCAAGGGGATCCGTATGGTTGAGGATGAGTATTTAGGTGGCAGTGGCACTCGAGGTTCGGGAAAGGTTCGTTTCCAGAATCTTACTTTTTCACTGAAAAGAAAATCGGAATACCTGGGAAATAATCTTCCAATAACTCTCCTTGAAAAAGCCGATACTAATTTTGACGCGAGTGAACTAATTCAAGCTCTTTTATCGCACTTGGAGAGGTGATTACCGTGACCTTCCAAGTGGTAAAGTTAATTCCTTCCGATAACTTTCGGATGCGAATTGGAAAAGGGCGAGTGGATCGGATAGAAGGCCTGGTTCATGCTGATACCCTCTTTTCAGCATTGGTTAATGTAGGCATTAAGCTCCATGGGGAGGAACACTTTATTCCTATAATGGATTCTCTGTTCATTTCATCAGTATTTTATGGTTTACGAATCCAAGAAGGAAAAGCGAATCGGGATCTCTTATTTTTTCCTCGGCCTAAAGGTCTATATCTTGAACTTTCCGATCCAACTCAACGGAAGAAACAAAAACGAATTTCTTGGCTGTCAGCTGCTGCATTGTCTAAAATTTTTCAAACTTTTGATGCAGAAAAAGGAGTTTTTCAGATTGACCTCCTCGATCCTGATCAATTTACCCTTCTTAATCCACAATTTTGCATCACTTCTAAAGAAAGCATTTCCTGGTATAAAGAAAATGGTCCTTTTTTCCGGACTACCTTGGAGCCAAAGGTTACAATTAGCCGAACCAAAGCAGAATCCCTTGATCTTTATTACCAAGCGGAAATGGAATTTTGTCCTCAAAAAGTTACGTTAGATAGATCTCTTACCCCTTTTCTTTTCTTTCTTATAGAAGGATCACTTTCACCCGACCTCATTTCGACTCTTCATCTATTCGTTGAGGAAGGTTTGGGAGGAGAACGAGCAAGTGGGAAAGGAACTTTTGCATCTTGGGAATATGAATTATTTCCTCTTCCCCAAAAAGGTGACATCATGATGCTTTTGAGTTCTTCAGTCCCCAGACGAGAAGAAATGGATCAACTTATATCCTATGAGCTACTCAAAAGAGAAGGATTTCTCTTTTGGAATCAACCAATTGGCAAAAGAAAGAAGTCTCATTATGTATTGGGAGAAGGATCATTAGTTAAAATTCCTTTTTGGGGAAAGAATTTGGAGGTTTCACCCCTTCCTGATAAAAGAGTTATTGCTTATGGAAAGGCAATGGGATGGCCGTTTGGAAGAAAAGGAGGTCAAGAATTATGATGCTGTCGTTACAAGTCCTCACTCCCCTTTGTGTCCGGAGTGGAGAAAATGCATCCGCCATAACCGACTATATTCATGACAAGAAAAAAAGAGTTATCTATCTCATTGATCATGAAAAACTAAACCAATGGCTTATGGATCAGGGTGAAAGTGCTCGATATTTAGTAAAAGAGATTGCTTCGATTGCTGCTTCTCAGCGGGGATCACTGGCTCATTTTTTTGAAGAATACAACCTTTCCCCTCATGATTTTTCTCAGGCAATTCTTCCCCTTGCTTTTCCCGATTCAATGACTTTTCGAAGCTGGTCACTTTTTTTGCCTACTTTAACTGGAGGAAAACCCTATATACCAGGGTCTTCAATTAAAGGCGCTATTCGGACCGCATTGATGTTTGACTACATTAAAAAACAAAATAAAGGAAGAGCGGGATACGGTGCAACTCCACATCTCCCCAATTCACCTCATCAGCTCTATTATGGTTTGGATATTTTTTGTTTACTTGATAAACGATCTCAGCAGTATCTTCCTGAAAATGATGCACTCCGTTTTCTCCAGGTAACCGATACCTCTCCATCTCCTATAGAATCACTTCGGGTATACGCCTTAGAAAGAAAAGGAGGCTCAAGAAATGCAATTCCCACCCTTCTTTTAGGATTCTATCCCGGTACTGAGATGAAATTTGAAATCAATATCTTACCTGGTTATGAGAAAGCTAATATACCTGAATACTGGAAGGAGTTTTTTGCTAAAGGGACAACTACCATTCTTAAGGCTATCTGGGAATATTCACGCCTTCTCCTTATAGATGAAATTGAGCGATTAAACAAGAAAGCACATTTCGAAGAAAATAAATCTCTCATTCAAGAATATACTCGTCTTTTAAATGAAAATAAGAATGAAATAAAACAAGGAGGTTCTCTGCTGAGAATTGGCTTTGGAAAAACCTATTATTTTAATTCTATTGGTTACTTTTTATCCAATGAAGAAAAAGAAATTTATAAAAGTAATTGGAGGAGAATCAGATCAGTTCAGGAATTTCCTACCACCCGTTGGACGGTACATACTCTGGAGAATCATTATCTACCTACCGGGTGGAGTTTGATCAAACAAGATAAAGGAGATAAAGCTTAAAGATGATCATCACCTCGATCGGTAAAGCTGGTAAGTACCAGGAAACTTGTTACGTCTTTCAGGAAAGAAAACGTTCAGGATGTTTTTCAACTCTGGTCCTTGCTCAACTGCTTGATATTCCAAAAGATGAAAAATTTTTACTCTTAGTTACCCCAACAACCGCCCAATTTTTTCCGGATTTGCAAACTCAGTTCGACCAATACGGTTACCACAACCTGGAAATGGTTTCCATTCCCTACGCTGAAGATGAAGAATCCATCCTTCAAATTGTTCTTATTCTCACTGAAATAGTCAAAGAAGGTGAACGCGTCATTCTCGATGTCACCCATTCTTTTCGAAGTCTCCCTTTTGTTTACTTTGTTTCAATTCTGTTTTTGCGAGCCTTTAAAAATGTCAGCATTGATGGTATTTACTACGGAGCTTTTGAAGAAGGGAGGGAATCCAATCCCATTATAGACCTCACTCCCCTCTTCTCAATGGCTTTTTGGTTCCATGCTGTGCAGACTTTCCGAGAAACCGGCAGTGTTCAACCGCTTTGGGAAATTGCTTGTCGAGAATCCTCTCGGATCTTTCAGCGTGAAACCAATAAAGAAGTTGGCTATAAGCTCTCTAATTTAAAAGAGCCGCTTCAAAAACTGAGTCTCTCAACATCTTTCTGTCTTCCCTTAGAAATGGGGCTGGATGTAAACCATCTTCTTCAAAAATTGGTTTTTAAATCTGATAAAAGCTCTTTTGAGGGTCTCTTAGCTTTGGTTTTTAGTGAGATATCTGAAGAGTTAGCAGATTTTAGTATAAAATTAAAAGAAAAAAGTCAAATTCAACTCAATACTGATGAGTTGCTTCGAGAATATAAAATTGCCGAATGGTACAACCGACATGGAAATCCTGACCATTGTCTCATTATCTTGGGAGAACTGATGATTAATTGGCTGATCAAAACCCGCAATATGGGAAGTTGGTTGGAATATAACACAACCCGCGAGCGAGCTCGAAGAATTCTGAATGGTATGTCAAATCGATCTCGAGAGGGGATTGGAACAGATAATGTTCTCAAATAAATCGGTTACCTTTGGAGCTCAATTGGAAACCAAAGAAATGAATTTGCTCATGCTGGTTTTAAAGATCAAATCATTGGAATTAAAGGAAAGAAAGATAAAGTAAATGAACTCTGCTCCAAAGTCGCTTGTTTGCTGAAGGAAGATTTAATTAATACTT
>JAAYUP010000036.1 GCA_012517635.1 Candidatus Atribacter alterifermentans | reverse complement strand
TTCATTGGGTTGGTGATGATACCTGCCCTGGCATTGGCTATTGAACTCGGACGGTATTTTTATGCCATTTCAGAAGTGGCAAAGGCAGCGGATGCTGCAGCAGTTGCCGCTTCCGCTGAGATCAATCAGCAAGTTTTTCAAGATACCGGAAGTCTTGTTCCCACTTCAAGAACCTGGGGGAACGCTCAGGCTTATGTGACGTCAAATACAGCCAGCTTATCCGCTAAGGGGGTACATGCCTTTGTTACAGGGATTCAGGTCAGCGGGGGAGACAACACGGTACGGGTCTCTGTGTCAGCAGATTTATCGATCCTGTTTCCATCAGTGGTTCCCAAGGTGCTCGTCACTCAAACCGGGGTGGCCAAACTGAGGGCTTTGACCCATTAGTGTTTGCTAACGGTTTGCGTTAGTGGCGGTGAGGCGGGCGTAGATAAAACTCCAAGAGCAGGATTCTGTTCGGGTGTAGAAAAAGCCCGAAAATGCCGCAGAATCCCCACCGCCCACTGCACGCTTTGTTAGCCCGCTCTTGACTTTAAGAGGTGTTCGTTGCATTTTGTGTTAGCCCGCTGTTTAAGGAAAAGATGATATGTAATCGTCCAGTAGATTGACGAGTTTCAACTTCTGCTCGGACACCATAAACAGACTCAATCATACTTGTTGTAAGAACATCTTGCGGTTGTCCCTGTGCTACAACTTGACCTGTTTGGAGAAGATATAAACGGTCACAATAAGTCGCGGCAATATTGAGGTCGTGTAAGGCTATGATTATTGTAACGCTCAATGAACGAAGTAGTTCTAAAATTTCCAGTTGTGCGCGAATGTCAAGATGGTTAGTTGGCTCATCTAGTATTAGCACTTTTGCTTGTTGAACAAGTGCGCGGGCAATTAACACACGCTGTTTTTCTCCACCTGACAATGTGCGGAAATTACGTTGAGCAAAAGAGTCCATCCCAACACGAGATAACGCCTTTACTACGATTGAAACATCTTCATTGGTGTCAACATCAAATATTTTCTTATGCGGGGTACGCCCCATAAACACGATTTCTTCAACCGTAAAATCGAAGTCGCTAATACTTTCTTGGGGTAGCACTGCTTCATTTTGTGCAACTTCCTTAGCACTCATTGACCAAATATCACGTTCGTCAAGAATAATTAATCCGCTAGTTGGGTGATATAAACGGTAAATCATACGCAACAAACTTGATTTTCCACTACCATTTGGTCCAATCACTCCAATAAATTCACCAGATAGAATTTCTAAGTTAACCGAGTCTACAATTTTTCGAGATTCGATTACCCAACTTGCATTATCTACTTTAACTTTCATAGATTTTCTATCCTGCGTTTAAGTCGAGTTTTCCACATTAACCAAAGGAAAAAAGGACCGCCTAAAATAGAAGTTACAACACCTACAGGTAATTCTATTGGGTTATCAATCGTGGAGTGAAAGCCGCGTGCTATAACGTCAGCCCAAACTAAAAAAATGCTACCTACAAGTAAAGATAATGGCAGGACTTTGCGATGGTCTGAGCCAACTACAAAGCGTACCATGTGAGGAACCATTAATCCTATGAAGCCAATTGAGCCACTTACTGCCACCATCACGCCTGTTATAAACGCCACAAGCATAAAAACTTTTCGGCGAAAAACATCTACATTAATACCTAAAACTGAAGCGGTTTCATCGCCAAGAATTAAGGCGTTTAGACTTCGGGCTTGTAATATGAGGTATGCAGTAATAATTAGTAGTGTTAGGGATGGTAGCGACAAGTCAAACCAACTTGCTCTTGCTAAACTACCAAGTGTCCATGCAAGAACTTGACCCGCGAGTTGACGTTTGCTAGATGTCAGCGTAATAAAACTGGTGGTGCCAGTGCATATATACCCAACACCAATTCCTGCCAGTATTAGACTCTCTGGTGTAATTCGTTTGCCAAGATTGGCTAGTGTGTATACAACAACAAATGCTATGACTGCACCAATAAAAGCGGCAAAAGAAATCCCTAATGTTCCAAATGATGCAAGTACACCAAACCCAATTGCTAAAACTGCACCTACAGATGCACCTGATGAGATTCCTAGTACATAAGGGTCTGCTAAAGGGTTTCGCACAAGGGCTTGTAAAGTAACACCAACAACAGCCAATCCACCGCCAACAATTACTGCCAATAAGACGCGGGGAAGTCTTATTAACCAAACTATGTTTTCAACGCCTGCTGACCAATTTCCCGCAGGTATAAAGCCTATTTTGTAGGCAACTACACTCCAAACGGTGTTAACAGGAATTGAAACAGGACCCAGCGAGACGCCAAGAATAGCAGACAGAAACAATATCCCGCTGAGTCCGAGCAATAACACACGGAATCGAGAATTCCTTTGGTTTTGTTGATTTGAATTGTCTTGATTAGACATGATTGAAACAATCAAGACAACTTATTAGGGTAATAGTTCTGGATATAAAGCCTTTGCAAGTGCTTCTATACCTTCGTCCATTTCCATACCTGGGAGTATATAAGTCCACGGCAATACAATATATCTTTTCTCTCGTATTGCGGTAATGCTGGCAAGTTTGGGTAACGACTCAAGAGTTTTAATGCGTTGCTCTGCACTTTCCCAGGGTGTATCGTCAATCACAATAAATTCGGGGTCAAGTTCAATTATTTTTTCCCACCCAGCGGCGGGAATCCAATCATCTTCAATATCGCCAAATATATTTTTTGTCCCAACTGCACTCATCAGTTTCGTTGCCATAGCATATTTTCCAGCCGTGAACGCAGCGTCTGACCCACCGCCATAATAAAAGCCACGCAAGGGAGGATTAACTTTCCCAATTTTTGCCTGAACAGTAGCGATTTTTTCACGCATTTGATTGACCAGTTTTTCTGCGCGTGTTTCTACTCCAAAAATTTTTCCAATGTTAAGAATATCCGTGTATGTGCTTTCCAAACTTTCGTCTGGTTTCATGCCTACTGCAATACAAGATTCTGTTAGCACATAACTTTTTATTCCTGCTGTTGCTAATTTTTCTGGAGTAACGCCACTTTCTTCTGAAAAATTATAGTTCCAAGCACCAAAGACAAAATCTGAATTGAAACTAAGTACGACTTCCAAAGATGGTGGTGGCCAAGTTACTGTAGAAATCAATGGAATATTTTTAACCTGTTCTTGATATTCGTTCCCTACTGGAACGCCAGAAATCCAATAACCAACCATCCTATCTTCAAGACCTAGTGCAAGCATAATTTCTGTCATGTTTGTATCAAATGACAAGGCGCGTTTTGGCGCAGAATCAAATGTAATAGGTTCGCCACAACTTTCTACTGTCACTGGATAAGTAGACACGCTAGTTGTAGGCGATTCGATTCCTTTCGGGGTCGTACAACCCATTAGGAGGCTGACAATCAGCAATAGAGTTATTGAAAAGAGATTACGGTTGTTCATGTATTTGTTCCTTTCCGATAGCATTGAGTGAGTAGAATACTTAAAATTTACTTTTGCCCAAAGGGTTTGCGTGTTCTGTGCTGTTTAGTTAATTTTGATTGATTTTTGCTTAACCGTTTTTCACTTCCGCGTACAAGATTTTTCTTATCTTCATCAACATACCTGCAATAAGTATTGTATAACTCAATCCATTGTTCAATATTTAGGTCTGATGGCTTCAAGCCCGTTAAGTTGATACTTCTTGTAATAATAGTTCTTTGCCTATTGGTAAAAACCTTGCGGAAAGCGTCAATGACTGTGGGTGACCATTGGTTATAGCCATATATAACAAAATCACGAAAATCTTGATGGTTTACAATAGATACTAGCGGTACAGAGCGTTTCGCAAAATGCGTAAATACAATACTTACATTAGGTCGTGGTTCAAAATTATCCCGATTGATTTTCTGTAATATTTCAATTGAAAATTCGATTGAAAGCAGTGTGGAAATTTGCGAATTTTTTTCATAAGGTGTACCTATAAATCTATGAGATGCCGTTTCCTGCATTATTAGATATATATCAGTTGGCTTCCTGTCTGATGTTGTCAATTTAGATACTATATCAGATGTATAGTTAAAGGGAATGTTTGAAAAAACCTTATAGTCTTCTCGCGGAAGTTGCCATTGCATAAAATCACCAATCACAAGTTGGAAATTGCTTAAACCATTGATTTCTGACAATCCTTCTGAAAATCTACGGTCACGTTCAATAGCAATTACACGTCCCGCTGTTTTTGCGAGTTCTTGAGTTATCATGCCTTTACCTGGACCAATTTCAATAACTAAATCAGTGGTACTAATATTAGTTAGTTCGAGAAGTTGACTTACAAGTTTAGGGTGACGTATAAAATTCTGAGAATGTTCTATTTTTCTTTCAGTTGACACTTTTACTTATCCTTTTAGCGACTGCTCTCAAATTTTCCACGGCAAGAAGAATATATTCCACCAAGCACGCAACATAATAATAGGCTCTGTTACTACGGATTCTTGGGTAAGTATCTCCTATTGTTTTATTCTTGGCTTTACACCCAATAGCGAAAGTAGATAAAAAAACGACAAGATGAATAAGCGAGGATTAGCAATAACTGCGACAATTATACGTAAAACCAGATATTTCCACATAGAATAATTTCTACGGTAAAAACGATAATGTCCTTTGTATAACAATGTTATGCGTTTATCCGCAATTTTTTTGGACGACTGACCGCCAATATGTATAATTTCAGATTCGGGAGTAAAAAAAACTTCCCAGCCCGCATTTTTCATACGGTAACACCAGTCAAGTTCTTCAGCGTACATAAAGCAACCATCATCAAATCCGCCTACTTCTTCAATTACTTCGCAACGTACCATCATGCAAGAACCATTAACCCAATCAACTTTGCATATCTTGTCATGATTGCTCCAATAGGGGTATTTTTTTTGTAAAAAGGGTTGTAATACTGGGATACGGTACATATCGGAGAAACATAAAAAATCTTTGAATAAACTAGGAAAACTATCCATTGAGCCTTGCAAAGTGCCGTCAGGATTTAAATGCCGACAACCAACACATCCTGCTTTGGGATGTGTATCCAAAAAACCAACCATCCCAGACAAAGTTGATGGTAACACTATAGTATCGCTGTTCAGCACTAATATATAGCGACCACTTGACTCTTTAAATCCGATATTGTTTGCTACGCCGAATCCTAAATTTTCATGTAATGCGATTATTTTAACTTGTTGCCATTCTTTTTGGATGTAATCTGTCGTTCCATCGCTAGATGCGTTATCGATAACTATGGTTTCAAAAGTAATATCGTGCGTTTCTTGATACAAAGACTCAAGAGCCTGTTGTAATAAATCACGGGTATTCCAGTTCACAATTATTACTGAAACGTCTGGAATTTTAGATTTTAATCGTTGAGTTATTGATTCTTTCATATCAAAATTTCCTTGCAAATCCTTTCCCAACACATGACCAATCAAGATTAAGTCCCAAAACGAAAACGTTAGCCACGTCATAAGGTTTCTGTGTTTTTATATATTTGATTTCGCGAGGAACATATTGTTTATTCCACAAACTCAAGAACCTTGTTCCATCTCGGATTTCAACCTGTTCCATTCGGTTATCGAATTGTGTATCAATCCATATTTTGAAGTTGTAAACGTCTCTAAGTCTTGTGTGGAGAGCGTATAAACCTTCTACAATAATCACCTTACGGGGATGAATAATCACTGCTTTATCATCAAGTCGGTCTTCGTCCCACAAATAGGGAAGATGCAAGGCGTCTTTTCCAGATGCTAACAGGCGTAAACACTTCTCAAGTTCTGTCCAGCGTATGTGCGGTATGCTTTGAAACAAGTTTTCGTTTGCTCTCAACTCTTTTTGTTCCGTGATGGGTAAAAAAAACGAGTCAATGCGAATAATCTCTATATCGGTAAAATGGGTAAATAAGTTGTCTGCTAATGTGCTCTTTCCGCTGCAACCAGGTCCATCTATCGCAACCAATGTAGGTTTTTGGTCGCATAAACTGGATTGAATCGCTTGACTCAAGGATGATATAAACGCAGGATTATGAAGAGTCAATTTGGAAAACACTTCCTTATGCAAGGGGCGGGCTAACTATTAATTATACGGACTTCTGATACACTGCAATTTCACTGTATAGCCAATCTAATCAAGTGTGTTATACTGAAATTATGCTTGGTACCTTCAAATAATCTGTGACGACCAAACCTTAAATAATTATATGCCTTAACCTTTTGAAACACAAACCATGATGAGTGATCAATTTACCCCAAAACCCAAAAAACTGCTTGATCAACTTCGCGATGCCATCCGGCTGAAGCATTATTCCTATAGCACCGAAAAAACCTAAGGACATTGGGCCAGGCGCTATATCCTCTTTCACAACAAACGCCACCCCGCCGAAATGGGCGCCGCAGAGATTGAAGCCTTTCTCACCCACCTCGCAAAAGATGAGAATGTATCCTCTTCCACTCAAAACCAGGCGCTCAATGCCTTGCTGTTTCTCTATCGGAACGTACTGCAATTGGATCTTCCTGTTCCACTCCATGCACTGCGTGCCAAACGCTCGGAACATTTGCCAACCGTCCTGTCAAAAGATGAAGTGGCAAGAGTGTTGTCAGGAATGCAGGGCTTGCATCAATTGATGGTAAAGCTGCTTTACGGATGTGGTCTGCGTCTGATGGAATGCATGCGCTTGCGTGTGAAGGACATCGATTTCGAGCAATCTCAGATCATCGTTCGGGAAGGAAAGGGTGAAAAAGATCGCGCAACGATGCTACCAGCCAGCCTGGTGCAACCCCTCAAGGAACAGATTGCTTTTGTTCGAAGACTTCATGAACAAGACATACTCCAGGGATTTGGTTCGGTTGAACTTCCTTTTGCGCTCTCCCGAAAATATTCCAACGTAGACAAAGAATTGGGCTGGCAGTATATCTTCCCATCAGACCGCCTTTCGACCGATCCTCGAAGTGGGATCGTTCGCCGTCACCATCTGGACCCCAGCGGCTTGCAGCGGGCGGTCAGGACGGCGGTGAAGCTGGCGAAAATTGACAAACCTATTAACCCGCACACCTTTCGGCACTGTTTCGCCACGCATCTCTTGGAAGCCGGGTATGACATTCGCACAGTGCAGGAACTGCTTGGGCACAAAGATGTCAAGACCACGATGATTTATACTCATGTCCTCAACCGCGGGCCAAAAGCGGTACGCAGCCCGCTGGATGAGAGGTAAAAAATTCCCCTCCGCCCTCTAGGATAACTACCTTTTCATTGTTATACTCTTATTACAACTGAATATTTTTATTATTAATCGTTGGCCGGACAAAACCCACTGGGATCTGTCCGGCATTTTCTTTTTAAACCCAAGATGGCGAAGGTTTCATAAACAAGGAGGTCAGATGATAAACGATGTAGTTCTAGAAGGAATCGTGGTACGGGATCCATGGAAATTTATGGATGACCTGTTCTTCCGGTTGGTGATCTATAGAGACAGTGATCTGCCTGCCAAGAAATTGGATTTGGAACGTGATGCAGGTGATTACATCAACGTCCGGGTAAATGGTGGA
>JAAYUP010000431.1 GCA_012517635.1 Candidatus Atribacter alterifermentans | reverse complement strand
GAAGATGGGAAAAAAGGACTCATCCATATTTCAGAGATTTCAAATCAATTTGTTAAGGATGTGAATGATTTTCTTAAGGTGAATGATAAAGTGAAAGCAAAGGTTATTCACATTTCCGATGATGGGAAAATTGACCTCTCTATAAAACGGCTAAACGAAGACGAAGAGTACTTAGAGAAATTAGAGAAAAGCAAAGCCATGTTTGAACAAAAATTAAACAAATTTCTCAAACAAAGCCAAGATAGACTGACTGATCTTAAAAAACACCAAGAAAATAAACGCAAATTTCATTAATTTAAAAATGAGGCCATTTATTCCTACAAGAGAAGCCAAGAGGAATTGGCTTCTCTTTTTCTTTTCATTATGTTAGGATTCAAGATAGTTTTTCAAACGATCTTTTTCTTCGATGATTTTCCCGCTTTGGTCAACAATCCTTAAAATCCCATTGATAATTCGAGTTCGGACATGACCGCAAGCTTCGGGATTTCCTAACAGATGGGGTGCATCTAATATGCCTTTTTGGATGGCACGGGCAAGAGTAGCGGGAGAAACCCATGGGTCATCTCCATCCCCAGGTTGCTGGATATTTTTGATAGCTTCGAGAAGGGTTTTTGCTTCATTGATTAAACGTTTTTTTTCTGCTTGAATCACTTGATCCTTTTCTAAATCGGGAAAATCGAAAAGCAAGTCCTTCATGACACCCTGGACAATCTCGGCACTTTCAATGAGCTCATGGGGATAAATAAGATGGTCAGCTTCGCTATAACCAACGACATGAATAATATCAGGCTTCAGCACCAAGCCTAATGCCGTGGAAGCTCCTAATTGTCCTTTAGCAATGTTCATGTTGGTAGAAAAGTGAGCTAACCCACCCCGGGTTTGGGTATAAATGGTAAAATCTTTATCTTGAAGGGGTGCAATGAATTCTTTTTTAGCAAACATTTTTGCTAAGTCAGCTCGAGGAGAAATTCCATTTGGAGTATTGAGCATATATTGAGCAATATAGTGTTTTGCGCCGACTTTTTTGGCATTATAGGCTGCCAAGAAAAATGCAGCACAGGCGACACTATCCGGTGCATCCCGCAAGCTCCACTGATGAGATTCGTTGACTTCCAGAGGAACACCAAGAGCTGCATATCTTTGCATGGCTTTTTGATTTTCAGCAATAGCAGATTGAATAGAACGCTGGGAGCGACCATCAAGTCGACTGTACCAAGTTAAAGGAACTGCACCCCAAGCGATATGAATGGTCTCGTATAATAATTGAGCCCAGTCTTCCAGATGATTTGTTCCACTATAACAACGGAGCAGAGGGTAATTGCCTTCCCGGGAAGCAGCATAGATTCTTTCCAGATCCTCACGACTTCTTATCGGAACACCACCAGCCCCGCTTTCATCAACTTTCATCTTTTCAGGTTCAAAAAAGAACTCTTGAGCATTTTGATCAGGTCCTAAAGAAATGACATCAATGGTTTTTGAACGGCTAATTTGAGCGACACCTTTGATGGTTTCTTCAACGCTTGGTCTTCCAAAATGATGTCGAAGGAGAGGGAAGGGTTTTTTGGCAAGAATCCTTTCAGGAAGAGTGGAGGGATATTTTTTATCCAAAGGGATATCTTGGGGAGTCTGGTGAATACTTTCAAGGATTTCATCAAAACTCTCTTTGCCACTGAAAATATATTGGAAAACACCAACACTCTGAGCAATTGGTTCTAAAGCCGGTGTACAGCTAAGAATAAAGGTACTTTGATCAAGAAGATGATTATTGTCTAATTGCCGGCGTAATTCAGTGAAGAGAGTTCGGGCCGAATTGTCACTTAAACGATAACCAACAATAACACGCTGGGGTTTTTTTTCTTTAATACATTGAATGAGCTGGTTGATAGGAATTGCTGGTCCCAAAAAATAGGACGTGTATTGGTATTCTTCAGCTAAACTCAGAAAACGATAAATTCCAGCGACGTGAACACAGTTTCCCAAAGAAGCACCAATTATTATTTTATTCTCAGCCATGATAGACCTCCAATCATGAAGTTGAGTTGGTTTCCACTACGATCATTTCTCGTATTTCTTTCACACTGAGTCCTGCCAATCCTAACTTTTCTACTGTTCTTCCTTCTGCAAAGTAATCCCTATTGTGGAGGATGTTGGCTAATTGAATCATACAATCTATGGTTGGGGTTGGGATTTGTAACATTTTCCCAAAAGATGAAATAGGAACGAGGCTCATTGGAACATCCTCAGTAATATAGCGAGTAAAAATGGTATAAGGAGCTCGAATTCCACGGTAACCAGGGTTGTTTTGGATTGCCTCGTAGAGATTTCTTCCATAGGCATCATAAGCAGAGTAGAGCCATTCTCGCGCGGTAATAGCTCGGATTCCTAAAGCTTCGGCCACCTTCACTCGTTCATTATCAACTGATTCAAGAATTAAAGCAACTGATGGGGTAATCCCATCGATATAGTAGTCAAATTCACCATGAGTACTTTCAATGCGAGCAGCATTGAGAATGGTTAAAGTAGGATGAAAAACCGCTCCTATATTATTAAAACTGGTTTTAAGGACATTATCTTCAGGAACGAACTGTGGAAGCGCTTTTCGAAGCGCCGTCACTACCTCAACAGTTTTATAAGCTGGAAGAGCTGCCACGGGAATACTATTTTTTATTCGGAAAATTTTTACTTGAGCTGGGCCACTGATTCGACTTGCAAAAAGAAAGGTTTGCGCTTCGGATATAATGACCTCAGCAGTTACATTTCGTTCCTTAAATATTTGCCTGAATTCTAAGGCACCACCAGTTCGACCGGGGTTCAAAACAATGATTTGACCGTTCTTAATAAAGGGGACAAGATTTTCCGCCATGAAGCGATGACCGGTTGCCGGAACAACAACCATAATGATGTCAGCATCTTTGATTGCTTCTTCGATGTTAGAGGTTATAATATTTAATTGAGCAAATCCCTGGATTTCTCCTTCAACCTGAATGCCGCCCATTAGTTTTATGGAATTTAATCGATCAGAAGATCGATTAAATAAGTTGACCTTAAAACCTTTTAAAGAAAGGTAACCAGCCAAAGCTTGCCCACCATGACCGGCTCCCAATACTGCATAGTGAGTTGCATCAACTGCGTTCATGCTTTTTCCTTTCTAATGCTATTTGAAGTAGCTTTTGTACCATAATTGGATAATCAACACCATGATGAGAACACATTTCCGGGAAAGCGCTATGTTTGTAATGGAGTAATGGTAGGGCATTTATTTCAAAAAAAAGTGGTAGATTTTCCTTTTGATCAAAAATGAGGTGAAAAGTCGCAAAATCTTTGAGGTTCAGTTCACGGAAAATTTTTATGGCCATGTTTTCTAACATGGTTTTATGCTCATCACTTAATTTTGCTGGGCAGGATATATCATCAACGTACCCTTTTTTGCTTTCGATTTCGGCATCATAGAGGGGTTTTTCTCTGGAAAGATTCAGTTCCATGATGGGAAGAACTTCGGGATTATTTCCATTTCCCCAGAGACCGATCACCATTTCTCGACCCTCAACGAATTTTTCAATCAATACTTTCTCGCCGGTTTGGTTAAAAATTTCTTCAGCTTTTTTTAATAGGCTTTCCTGGTCATTTACAATTGAATCCGATGATACTCTTTGGCAATAACTGCGAAAGCGAGATTTTATTATATAAGGATAATCTAAACTGTCAGGCAAAGAATCCCCCGATGACCATTGAATCGATGAGGTGGTAGGGATACCTATACCCCTCAGGGAGAGTTTAGTGAGAGCTCGATCGAGACATAAGGAGTGAATAGTCGAATTGGAGCCAAGATATGGGATGTTCAGAGCATCTAATAATGTAGGGAGAAAAGCTTGATCATAGGCTTCTGCTGAGCAAACTGCAAGATTATAAACAAAATTGGCATTTTGGTTAGAAAGCGAGGGAACGAGCTCTACAAGAGGGACATCCACATTGAGCTGATAACAATCCCAACCTATTTGTGTCAGGGCTTCAATAACCATATGAACCGTTTTTCCTTGCAAATCGGGTCTATTGGAAAAAAAACTCTTTTCTCTTTCTTCGAATATCTTTTTGCTGAATGAACGAGGATTTTTTTAATACCCATCTCCTCCTTTACGAGAACATTTGAGTAAATTTGAAATCCAAATTTTACAAAAAAGCGATCTGTCCTGTAAATACCGTGAACCGTGAAGCGTGAACCGTGAACCGTTTAAAAACCACCCTCACCCTCACCTTCTCCCATCAAGAAAGACTGAGGGGGAGAGGGGGCGATGGGGTGAGGGGGGAAGGCATTTTC
>JAAYUP010000430.1 GCA_012517635.1 Candidatus Atribacter alterifermentans | reverse complement strand
TCCTCTTAAAACCCGACTTAAACCACATATTTGTTCTCCAGTGATAGGATTTTTTTTGTGTGGCATCGCTGATGATCCTTTTTGACCTGAAGAAAAACCTTCTTCAACCTCATGAATTTCTGTTCTTTGTAAACTTCTCAGTTCCATAGCAAACTTTTCTAAAGAGTTGCCAATCATAGCCATTGCCCATATAAATTCAGCATAACGGTCTCTTTGAATGATTTGGGTTGAAACTTCCGCTCGTTTTAAACCTAACTTTTCACAAACAAATTGCTCAACAAAGGGTGGGATATTTGCATAATTCCCTACTGCCCCAGAAATTTTTCCAACCCTTATATTTTCTCGGGCTTGAATGAATCGATGGTAGTTTCTTTGCATTTCGGTATACCACATGGCCATTTTCAACCCAAAGGTAGTTGGCTCAGCATGGATGCCGTGGGTTCGACCTACCATGAGAGTGTTCCGATACTTTAGAGCCTTTTGTTTAATGGAATCAAGAACTTTTTGGCAATCTTCAAGAATTAAATCAGCTGCTTCTTTCATGAGATAGGCCTGGGCAGTATCTAGCATATCAGAGGATGTCATACCAAAATGGATAAATCGGGATTCTAAACCGCACTGCTCAGTTAAGCTAGTTAAAAAAGCAATAACATCGTGACGAGTGATGTTTTCTATTTCTTTCATCCGATCAAGAGAGAGCGTGACCTGGTTAGAAATCTTTTGGTATTCTTCCAGAGACAGTAAGCCAAGTTGAACCCAAGCTTCTAAAGCAAGCATTTCAACTTGCAACCAAACTTGAGCTCGGTGTTCTTCATCCCAAATTTTTGCCATTTCGTGTCGACTGTAACGTTCTATCATTCTGACTTGCTCCTTTCTTGAATATTTCCACAATAGGAACAATATCGAGCTTGGGAATCGATATATTTCCCACATGATTGGCATTGTTTACGAGGTGGTTGTCCAATTTCTCGATAGAGTTCTTCTCGAACACGTTCTATTTCGTCTTCAATTGAAAGAATTTCCTGGACATCTTCTTTAAGATCATCTCGTTCCATTTCTTTGTCACGAAGAAGCTGAAAAACTTTTTTCCCAAGATTTTGAAACCCCTGATCTTTTTCTCCGATAAGGGAGCGAAGCTGAATTTTTAGTCGAAAAACATTCCAGTAATTTTTCAAAACCTCTCCCTCCAGTATTACTATCACCGGTTTTATTTTGCTTGTCATTTTAACATATTTTTATCCTCTTCTTAGGAGAAATATCTTGCATTTTCTTTGGATAAAGGTTAATCTGTTGAAAAAAAGAGGGAGGGAACATTATTTGAAAATCTCTCACATTTTAGTCCCAACTGATTTTTCTCCGTTCTCTGATCTGGCAATTCAACATGCAGCTTACTTTTGTAAGGTTTTCGATGCCCAACTTACTTTAGCCCATGTTCTAACCTTAGGTGAAGTCAATGCACTTACTTCTGAACCTGGGAATCCTTGGGAAAATGTTATTCAAGCGATCCAAAATGATATGCAACAAGAATATGATAAAAATTCATCTGAATGCCAGCAAGAAAAAAAACCAATTTTAGAAGTCCTGGTTGGAGAACCTGCTGAAGAAATCGTTAAGTATGCCGAAGAAAACCAAATTGACTTGATTATTATGGGAACTCACGGAAGAACTGGTATCGCTAGTATCTTTTTAGGTAGCGTTACAGTCGATGTTATTAAAAGAACCTGCATCCCAGTTACAGTTGTTAAGTGTCAATCAGCTCTTCACTCATAATTTTACGGGGAGATTTCTATCTCCCCGTAGGAAAAACTGAGTTTTACTCAAACCAACGTTTTTCATCCTCAAAAATTGTCTGGTAATTGCTTGTCTTGGCCAGAAAGTCTTTTCTTCCCAGCTTTTCAAATATTCGATCAGAAAAGACTGGTTTGGCATGACGATAGATAATACCTAAGGGAATCTTGTCTCCCCACTCCAGTGATTTTTTAAATGCACCAACTTGATCTTCGGGATCATATTCTTCAGAAAGAGAATATACCCGACTTCGATACCATCCAAAAGTATTGGTATGATTAAAAGTGACACAAGGTTGTAAAACATCCACTAATGAAAATCCCTTCCATTGAATGGCTTGTTTCAAAATTGACCTTAATCCTTCTTTATCACCCGTAAATCCACGAGCAACAAAACTGGCATCTTGAGAAACAGCTAAAGCTAAGGGGTGAAAAGGCTCAGAAACCGTTCCTAAAGGCTGGGTTTTGCTTACAAAACCAATTTCCGAAGTTGGAGACGCTTGTCCTTTGGTCAAACCATAAACCTGATTATTGTGAACAATTACAGTCATATTTGGATTTCTCCGAATGGCATGGATGAGGTGGTTCCCACCCTCACCATACATACATCCAT
>JAAYUP010000429.1 GCA_012517635.1 Candidatus Atribacter alterifermentans | reverse complement strand
TTATTCTCCTAAACCTAATTTTCCCGGATTGAGTAAAGATTCAGGATCTAAAGCTTTTTTAATAATTTGAGAAAAATTATAATTTTCTTCTGAAACATCTTTCATAAATCGGCTGAACCGCAAACCAATTCCATGATGTTCGTTCACCACTCCGCCATTTTGAATTGATGCCCGCACACAAACATCTAAAATTTGATTATAAAGACGGATTGCCTCGTGAGGATTGCTGGGAAAAGCTTTCAAAAGAAAGGTTGGGTAAAAACTGGTTCCCCAGTCATACCAATGAGAAAAATGAGCGTGAAAAATAGCATTCCATGATTTGAATCCTTCCTCAACTCCTTTTTTCATTTCCCAATAGATGGTTTCAATTTTTTCATAAGGAGCAACCGTATCCATAACGGCAGTCATCCAAGGTTCACAAATATAGTCTAAGGGGGGATAATAGGAACGATACCGATTATTCCACCAGTTTACCGCTAATTCTTCTCCCAAATCTTTTCCTTCATTTTGTTCAAGGATTGAATAAGCAACTTCCTCTTGAGCTTCAACAATTTTTTTCATTCCATCAAATCCGATGATAAGAACACAACCTTCTTTTTTTAACCCATACTGTTTTTGAAGAATATGTCTGGTATCGTATTCATCGTATAAGCGCAACAG
This sequence comes from Candidatus Atribacter alterifermentans, assembly GCA_012517635.1. Lineage (GTDB taxonomy): Bacteria > Atribacterota > Atribacteria > Atribacterales > Atribacteraceae > Atribacter > Atribacter alterifermentans. Next base: position 1,417 of record JAAYUP010000429.1, on the reverse strand, counting down.
ACAAGGATTGAGTCCCTTCACCATGATTTGTCTTCCAGCTTCGATCCCCTTTTGCAGGTTGGAGAGAAGAAAGGCTCGGAAAGATCGTTTCTCAGGAAGATAATGGATTTTACAGAGAGCCTCGGTAATAATTCCAAAAGTTCCTTCGGCTCCGAAAAAAAGCCTTGAATAATCAGGGCCAGTAGAGTGCAAACGAACTGGTAAACTTTTAAATAAAGTCCCATTAGGAAGTACGACCTCTAATTGATGAACCATATCACTTATCTTCCCATATTTAGAAGAAAGAACACCAGTCCCATTGGTACTAATAAAACCACCTAAGGCAGAAGTGTTAAATGAAGCCGGGAAATGATTCATGGTATATCCTTTTCGATTAAGAAACTCTTCTAAGTGTTTTTGAAGAATTCCAGCTTGAACTCGAACGGTTAAGGAGCGTTCATTGAGTTCGATAATTTTATCCATTCGCTTTAAATCGATCACTAATCCTCCCTTCAAAGGAATTGAGCCGCCACCGTCGCCAGCTCCTCCACCTCGAGCTAAATAGGGAATTTTATGAATAAGGCAAAATTGGACGATCTTTCTGACCTGATCAGTATTCTCTGGAAAAACAATTACCGAGGGTTGCGGGAAATTTTCTTGTTGAAAAAAGCAATAACGAGTCATCCACCAAACATCGATAGATTGGACATCTTTTTCTGATTGATCGGTAATCACGTATTCTGAACCAACAATTTTTTCAAGTTCATACCATTGATTTTTTTCGAAACACCCACATTTTTTCATGATTGAGACTCCTGATCTTTTTATAAAGCGCTCGATATAAATTCCCAGTTGGTTGGTATTCCAGCTTTTTTCGCTATGGTAAACATCCACTCCATGGTTTTTACTTCTTCTTCAATTGATGGATTGGGTTTTTTCCCATATTTGACACAATCGATGAAATGTCTTAAACCACCAATATATCCATTCAGAACGTGACTTTGATTGGGACTAATCGGATTCCAATCTGGTGCCCAGGTTTCACCGGTTTCTACATTACAGAGAGTGACTTCTCGAGCATTATTTACAATAACGCTTTTCCCTTGATCTCCAAGGATTTCCAAACGTTCTGAAAATTGACCTGGTCCGCCAAAAGTTCCCCAACCGACAAGACCAAGCGCGCCACTTTCTAAACGGATCATTAGCGTAAGGGCTCCCTGTCGGTCATTTATTTTGTGCGACCAAGCTTCGAGGTTCTGGATGGGACCGCCAAAATATTGAATAAGATCAAGATTGTGACTTTGCCATTCCAACATGCAAGTAAAAAAAGTCGGAAACACTGGAAATCCATGTTGTTTGGTTTCGATTTGGATAATGTTTCCAAAATTTTCAACATTTTCGACATGCTTTTTGGCTAATTTATAGGCTGAACTGTGTC
>JAAYUP010000428.1 GCA_012517635.1 Candidatus Atribacter alterifermentans | reverse complement strand
GAATTTAAGTTAATTTCCGATACAAAATGACCTTATTCGGGTTGAGATTGCCATAAAGTTTGCCAGGCAGGACTTATTATAGCTAAACCTGGTTATAATCAATCCAACAGTACCCACCACGCCTCTGCAATGCAAGCGCACCGAGGTGGGTCATTTTAAATATTTTTGCTTATAGCAAATTTCTCAATTGAGGAACCTTGGCTAAAAATAGAATTTTTCAGAGTTATTCCTTACCTATACTCACCAACTTGATATATTCGTCGAACACCGCCTATTCTTTTCTATTCTTTTTCAAAGGGGATGCTTTCACTTGATTGTGTCCATTCTTCGGGCTTCTCAATTGTTTTTAATTCAGCTAGCAAAATCTCATAGGAGGTCGGTGACATCGGCTTTATCCCTGTCTTCTCATTAAATAATTTAAAGGCTTTATCAGTATATTTTGCAGCCAATCTAAGATACGTGATATGGCTCGGAAGTTGATAATCTACTGGAACATAGTGCAGCCCATGAAGTGGATTTAGACATGCTTTGAGATTATATCTACCAATATGATGCCACATATTATGAGTGGCAGCGCTGAAGGACGTATAGACGTAATTATACAAATCAATACACCCTGCTTCTTCTGCCATTTTTCGAGTGTCAATCCCTGCCCAATTTCCTAAATTTACCTCTGTTAGAAACAAGTATCTTTGACTATTGATCCATCCTTCAGTAGCTTTAACGACGGAGTCATTTTGTGGGTCAATTCCATCTGCTAGTAATTGTGCTTTCCTATGTTCATTAGATAATTTTGCCTGGCCAAGACCATATAATAAAAATTTACGAGACCGTTCTAATGGGTCATTAAATATCCACGCTAGCGTAATATAAGCATCAACCATTGTTCTTAATAGAACAGGTGCTATATGTTCATTCCATATTTGAGGGGAGACTGCCAATTCTGTCGCCAAAGTAACCATTCTGGCTAATAGAGCACCGATCACCTCATACTTTTCTGCATGGCTCAAATCAATAGACCAGGATTCCCACCTTGTGTCCAGTTCTTTTTCAACTTCTTGAACATATTTTTGAAGAACAGGTAGTAATTGGTCTCCAGTAATACTATCCATTGATAACCTCTCAATCAAAATTGCATTTTTCAAGTTCTAGCCCATGATTCCAAAAGTAGGTAGGCCAAGATAAGCCATCCTTAATGACATCAATACCGAAAATCGTATTCACCGTGGCTCGGATACTGGCAGCAACTTGCTTCGATACTTCGGTATTTGGATAATATTGAACTTCAGGGAATCTGGCTAAACTAACATCTGGACTAACGACTAATTTTCCTACAGTAAAGCCGATATACACTGCATTGGCTTGAATAAAAGTCGCTTCGACACTTCTTCGATCAAATATGGACTCTAATACCCTCTTTATCTCTTCAAGATCCCCTGTATCGATTTCTTTTTTTGTTTCAAGATCAAACAAAAAACTTAATGGGCAGGTTGGGTAAAAGTAGATTAATGGCAATAAAGCTGCGCGATATTGATCGAATGCGTTTTTCCTCCGAAGTAGTTCAACCGTTTTCTTTTTTTCCTCGATCGACAATTGAGTATAAGAACTTACAGTCACGAACCATGCTCCCATTGGGTGATTTTTGGTAGCTTCTTCTGCCGACTTTGGGAGGGCTAATGCCAGTTCAGCACCTTTCATGTACCCATACCGGTTATTAATTAATGCTAACCAAATAAGCTCGGGAATAAGTTGTTTCCCCCAGCTTACCTCCTGATAGTTGATTTCTTGCATCAAGGGTGGAATCAAGCGCTTTCCAATGCGTTGATGGTCAAGAAGAACGGGTTTTCTTCGGGTTGCAAAATTTTGTCCGTTATCCATGAGTAACTCAACTTTCACTTTGCCCAATAAAGTTCATCGGTTTTCTTTTATTGTTTTACTACCAATTGTTTGAAAATACCACCTGGGATTATCCTTGAGACCATCCATCAAGGATTGGTAGCGAATTTCGAAAATACCTACTCCTCAAAGACTTTAATCGCCTGCTTGTACAATCATCATCCCTCAGGCTTTGACAGAATCAAACACCCTCGAATCTTAAAGATTTTTTCAACTTCACAAAAGTTTTTCGAAAAGAGGACGTTCATTCATCAAAACTCAACCATCGTCCTCCGGGTCGCGAAAAAAGTCCTACTTGACCCTGTCATAAAAAATCGCTATCATACGTCTAATAACTCGTAACCAAAGATCCTCCGGCCTCTTCAGAAGAGCGTCCCTCAGGCCAGGCTAAAATGCGGAGCCTGAGTGAAAAACGTTCCGAAACCAGGAAAATCTCTCATAACCCGGAGGTCAG
>JAAYUP010000427.1 GCA_012517635.1 Candidatus Atribacter alterifermentans | reverse complement strand
CACGCGGAAAAGCATCACTTAGGATGATGCCGTTGCCTCTAAATGAAATTCTCACGTCACCTAAAACGCTCCTCAAAATAACAGACCAGATGGATGAAGTTATTACATCGTATAACCAAAGAACAGGAAAACTCATATCAGTGTTGGTCTTATTTAGATATTTTCATCCACACATATTCCTACAATGCAGAAGAGCAATCTATTTTTTATATGGGTGTTTGATACCAAAACCCAATAATTTTAAAAAAATGAATAATGATGGAACAAAAAAATATAATTCAACTTTTTTTTTACTCAGCAGTAATTTTACTCATTAAAAGCCAACCTCTACTTTTGTTCTTTCAAAATAGAGGTTGGCAAACTTAATAGCTACCTTGTCTTACTTTTTGCTTTTATCCAACAGTTGGATCTCCTTCTTCTAATCTCTTAAGAAATTCATCAACATTGGTTTCATCCACTTTTAAAATACCAGTATCCAAGCTTTCCAAAGGAACATCCTTGGTTAAGTATTCAAAAAGTGCCTTTACTGGTTGATAACCCTGCATAAAAGGATTTTGGCTTAAAGAAGCATTGGTAGCCCCAGCTTTAATATTATCAAGTGTTTCCGGCATCAAGTCATGACCCACTTGTTTCACTTTTCCAACGAGGTTATATCGAATTATAGCTCGACCCACCGCTGGAGTAGTCACCGCATCAAGGCTGGCAATACCTGCCAGGTCAGGATTGGCAACAATTGCATTTTCGATTGCAGCATAAGTAGTTTGCTCATCACCTTTGGCATTGAGAATACCAATAACTTCAATATCAGGATACTCAGCCAATTTTTCTCTTACACCTTTTTCTCGATTCTGAGACCACGGAGCGGCCGCATCACAGCTGGTGATAAGAACTTTGCCTTTCCCACCCATGTATTCAGCTAAAAACTTTGCCTGTACTCGACCAGACTCAACGGTATCTTGTCCATAAAAAGCAATTCTTTTGGACGTTTCAGAATCTGTATTAAAGGTTACAACTGGAATCCCTGCTTCTAATGCTTTTGCGATAATTGGATCAATAACTTCTGAACTAAGAGGAGCTATTGCTAAACCATCAACTTTTTTGGTGATGTAGTTTTCAATAATTGAAACTTGTTGATCAATATTCCAATTGACCGGACCATCAATATAAGCATTCACTCCAAACTCCTTTGCAGCTGCATCAATTCCCGCTTTAAGTGCTTGAGCAAAGTTAATGGATACATCTAGATATACACAAGGAATTTCGATGTCTTTTGGATCCTTATTTACCGCTGCATTTGCAATCCCAGTGAAAAATACAGTTGTAACGAATATGGCTAAAATTACTATTAATGTTCGTTTTTTCATGGTGCCCCTCCATTTATTAAGGTTTTTAGTATGATTATAAAAAACTATTTTCCTCCTTTCTTTTTTTAGAATATTTAGTTAAATAACTCTGATTTATTTTCTTTCCAAAACTACTCTTCTCAAAAGCTCAAATGATCCAACTGCATTGTTTTTTTGCTGATATTCTCGAATCTTCTGGCTATCGAGTTGGTCAACAATTTCCTCCAGACTCTGAATCATTCTAACCGCAAGACTACAAGCTTCAAAAGGATCTTCCCGAAATGGAAACATATCGAGGGTCACGTATCCCTGATAATCGGTTTGCTTCAAATACCAGAAAAATTCCAGATTACTCCAAATATTTACTGATCCAGCAAT
>JAAYUP010000426.1 GCA_012517635.1 Candidatus Atribacter alterifermentans | reverse complement strand
GTCGGGAAAAAGGTATTGATATATTAGGGAGAATACCATTTGAAAGGTCGATTGGAGAAAAATACGCTCAAGGTATGACCCTTATAGATGGTGAAAATAATTATATACATGATCTTCTTACTATTTTTAAAAAGATCGAAATCCAGAGTTAGGCTTCATTTCTTCTCCATTGATGGAAAAAGCCAGGATGAGATTAAAAACCTGGGATTTAGGTTCAGGTTTGATGTTTTGAAACGATGCTTATTTAAGATATCCAAGTTTCCCCCTCACCTTCATCCTCTCCCGATAGGGGAGAGGAAAAAAGAGAGAAATAGTTCTCCTGCCTGACGAGAAAAAAAGGAAAATGGGAGGAGATGAGGATGAGGGTGTAAGTCTACGATTCGACATGCCATGGCGTGTCACTCCATGAATCGGGTGTAGTAAATTGCACCCGTTTACGAAACAGAAATAAATTATTGTATTCAGAGGAGTTTTTACTATGAAACAAATTGCCATACTCAGCGGGAAGGGGGGAACCGGTAAAACATCAGTGACTGCCTCATTAGCATCATTAGCAAAAAAGAGAGCTGTTCTTGTAGACGCCGATGTTGATGCTCCCAACTTAGCATTAGTTGCTGATCCCGAACAATTTTTTCATCAGTCTTTTATTTCAAGCAAAAAAGCTCTTGTCCATCCTGATCGATGCCAGCAGTGCTTAGCTTGCCTGGGTTCCTGTCAGTTTGATGCCATATCTCTATCCTTTGATTACCCCTATGTCAATCCAATTAAGTGTGAAGGATGTGGACTTTGTGCTTACCTTTGTCTTATTGAGGCCATCACCATGGAACCTCATACCAGTGGCTACCTATCAGCGTCGAAAACCCGATGGAAAAATAACCTCTATCACGGGAGATTACTACCAGGTGGAGAAAACTCTGGAAAGATGGTTACAGCAATTCGTGAAAAAGCCGAACAATATGCCAAGGAAAATGGAGTTGAATTCATTCTTATTGATGGGGCCCCTGGCATTGGATGCCCTGTGATTGCCAGTATTACTGGTTGTGATTTAGCCCTTTTAGTAACTGAACCTACCTTAAGTGGCATTCATGATTTGGAAAGAATATGGGAATTGGCTAATCATTTCCAGATTTCATCTTGGGTGATAATTAATAAATCCGATTTAAGCTTGGAGAATACCAAAACGATTCATAAATTTTGTCAAGAAAATAATTTACCTATAGTTGCCGAAATTCCTTTTGATGATGATGTGGTCCGGTCAATGACGGTGGGATTATCAACCATCGAATATAATCCAAACGGTGTTTTTGCCCAGCAAATTACCAATATCTGGAATGAATGTATAAATTTTTCCCAACAAGTCATTTCAAGAACGGAGTGAATAAAATGTCAGCTCCACTTTTTAAAGTAACAATTTTGTATGACAATCGAACAACACGAGATGATCTCCTTCCTTCTCACGGCTTTTCCTGCCTGATTGAAAACCTTGAGGGAAGAAGAGTGCTCTTTGATACCGGAGAAAGTGGCCCTCTTTTAATTGAAAACATGAAAAAATTGAAAATTAACCCATCTACCATTGAAAAAGTAATTCTTTCTCATGAACATTATGACCATGTTGGTGGAGTGAAGACAATGGCTTCTTTTCGAAATGATTTGGAGATTTTAATCCTTCCTTCTTTTACCACAGCTTTTCGAGAAAATTTTCCTGCCCCGAGGTTATTATTAAAAGAGGTAACCAAAGGAATGGAGATTCTTCCCGGGCTTTTTTCTACTGGTGAAATCAAAGGTCTTATTCCTGAGCAAGGGTTAGCTGCTCGAGGCAGCGAGAAGGCTCTTTTTATCGGAGGATGTTGTCATCCGGGATTGGAAAAAATGATATCAACTGCAATAGATGTTACAGGTCAAACCATTGGTGCGGCTTTGGGCGGATTTCATCTTTGTCATAGCGATGATGATGAGATACAATCAATCTTTCAAAACTTGAAAAAAATGGGAGTTAAAAAAATTGCTCCATGTCATTGCACTGGTTTTGCTGGTATAGACCTTGCTCAAGAAATCTATGGAACCAATTGTATTCACGCTGGAGTCGGAACGACAGTTGAATGGTTTTAAAGGATAAATGAATAGTTATTATCTTAAAAATTAAAAGAAAGAGCAAACCAAAATGATAGCTTTTGGGCCAGTACCCTCAAGACGGTTAGGACGAAGTCTGGGTATTAATAATATCCCTTTTAAACACTGCTCTTATAACTGTGTATATTGCCAATTAGGAGAAACACGGTATCAACATTTAAAAACTGCTGACTTTTATTCACCAAAGCAAATATTTCAATCAGTTCAGGAGAAGCTACAAAAATTATTAGAAAAAAATGAGAAAGTTGATTATTTGACTTTTGTTGCTGATGGCGAACCAACCTTAGATAAAAATCTTGGTGAAACCATCGATTTGCTTCGAGACCTCAAGGTAAAAATTGCTGTGATCACCAATGGCTCTTTGTTGAGAAGTGAACGAACACGAAATTCTTTATCGAACTGTGACTTAGTTTCTCTTAAAATTGACAGTGGATTCTCGGCTGTTTGGAAACGGGTGAACCAACCTGTTGATGAATTAAATTGGGAGGAATTTATCTTTGGTTTGAAAGCCTTTGCCAAAAATTTTAACGGTCAGATTATTACTGAATCAATGTTAGTGAAGGGATTGAATGATTCAGAGGAGAATATAGAATCAATTGCTCAGTTCATTGGTGAACTCAGGGTAACGACCGCATTTATTTCTGCTCCCATCCGCCCACCGGTTAAAAAATGGGTTACCTATCCAGAAGAAAGTGTTTTTTTAAAAGCCTATCAGATCTATTCCCGGAATGATAAAGTCCCAAAAGTTGAGCTTCTCATGAATTATGAGGGAAATGATTTTTCCATTGGAGAAAAAGTTGAAGAAGATTTTTTGGCTATTATATCAGTACATCCAATGAGAGAAGACGCCGTTCGTGATTTTTTGAAAAAAGTACATTTAAGCTGGGGATTTATTGAGGATCTTTTAGCGAATAAAAAAATAACGTGCTTGAGTTACCAAAATTATCAATATTTTATGCGTAAGAATGTGAATAGAGAAGAATGAGGTGCAATTTTATAATTTTTTATAAGGAGATAGTGCGATGAAAAAAGCCATTATTACTGATCAAATCGACATGGATTTTGATAAAGCGGTATTTCAGGCATATAAATGGGGTTTTCAGTATCTTGAAATCCACTCTTTGTGGGGAAAAACGATTGAAAACCTCACTCATGACGAAGTAGACCGGATGGCTCAGACTATTAATAAATATCACCTTCGAGTTTCCTGCCTTTCAACGACCTTGTTTTTAATGTGTCCTCTTTACCATAATATGTTAAGCCTTGAAAAATTCAGCGACAGCTTTCTTACCTATGATGATACCTATGAAAACCATCTCAATAAATTAGAATGGTGTATTGAGATTGGGAAGAGAATAGATGCTGAGTGCATTCGAATATTTCCTTTTCGAATTGAAAAGGAAGGGGTCCCTTACCGAGCGATTCAACTTATATCTGACATTGCCGATAAACTCGCCAAACCAGTACAAATAGCAGAAAAAAATCAAATCCCGTTAGTAGTAGAAAATTGTCCCTTTTCTTATTTACCTCGTGGTACAATGACTTTTCATTTAACCAGTGTTATGAAAAACAATTACTTGAGATTACTTTGGGATGTAGGGAATAGTTATCGTTCCATGGAGTTTGATTGGGTGAAAGAATACTCGGACGCTCCTTTAGTCGATGAATATGAAATTATTAAATCCCACCTTTTTAATATACATATTAAAGATTTTGAACATAAAAATGGTAAATATCACCTGTCAGTTTTGGGGAATGGGGATATTCCTTATCAAGAAATATTTAAACGTATGAAAACTGATCAATACACAAAATACCTGTCTTTGGAGCCAGAGCTTGATCGAGACGGGATCCAACAAAGCATTGATTTTGTTAATCAATTGATTGGATAGACATTCATACCACATTGTGGCACCAATTGAGAATAAAATTCAAAATCGACATGCCATAGCATGTCGATTTTGAATTGGGCGCAATGTATTGCGCCCCTCCAATTTTATATTCTTTGGTAGGGGCTTGGTTTATCATGCCCGTGGATTTTTAAGATGAAATTTTAAATGTTTTTTAAAACTAAAAAATAAGGAGACCTAAACTATGGAACTGAATCCAAATATAAATCGAACGATTGCGGTTATGAGCGGTAAAGGAGGAGTAGGGAAAAGCTCAGTTTCAGCGTTGCTGACAGTAGAAATGGTCCGAAGAGGACTTAAGGTCGGAATAATGGATGCTGATATAACTGGTCCTAGTGTGCCTACTATGTTTGGGATTGTTCATACCCGACCTTTGGTCTCAGAAGCTGGAATATTTCCAGTGGAAACTGAAAAATATAAAATTCAGGTTATCTCCGTCAACCTTTTATTGGAAAGACCAGACCAACCAGTTATTTGGCGTGGTCCTCTCTTAAGCAAAGCCATCCAGGACTTTTGGAATGAGGTGCTCTGGTCGGATTTGGATTTTCTTATCCTTGATATGCCACCAGGAACTGGAGATGTGCCACTCACGGTTCTGCAAAGTATGCCACTGGATGGAGCTGTGATTGTTTCTTCTCCACAAGACCTGGCTTTTATGATTGTCAAAAAAGCCATACATATGGTTCAACAACTGCAAAAACCGGTTTTAGGATTGGTTGAGAACATGAGTTTCATTCGGTGTCCAAAATGCCAAGAAATCATTTATCCTTTTGGACAACCCAAGGGGAAGGAAATCAGTACTCAACTGCAGATTCCGTTTTTGGGCGAACTTCCAATTGATCCCGTTCTTTCAGAGTACTGCGACGCTGGAAAGATTGAAGAGTATGAAAATCCAGAGGTTAAAAAGATTATTGACAAATTGATGGTTGGTTTTTCCTAAGGAAGATTATAAATAAAAAGCATAAAACTTTAAGAAGGGGTTTCTTCCTGGGTTATTAAACTGCAGAATAAACCCTCATACTACATTACAGTAAGAGGGTTTTTTGATTTTAAGAGGTAATTCATTTAAAGTAACTAACTCAGATCTTATCTTGAGCTTTCACCCACATTCTCATCTTCTCCCTTCAAGGGAGAAGGAACTTTGAGTCGTCATTGCGAGACTTCGTTTTTTGAGGTCGTGGCAATCTCATGAGTTATCTTTTATTGTTTGTGG
>JAAYUP010000425.1 GCA_012517635.1 Candidatus Atribacter alterifermentans | reverse complement strand
TATCCCGAAGAGCGTGAGACAAAACCTTCTTTCCATCCGATAGAAATTAGCTTTATGGAAAGCGTATTAGGAACACGGAAGAGTTTACATCTGGAATTTGAAGAACCCTGCCCACAATGTGGAGGTCAGAACCAAAACTGTTTGACTTGTCATGGTCGGGGAATCGTCAAAAGAAGAAAAACGGTTGATGTCAAAATTCCTGCTGGTATTCAAGAAGGCGAAAAATTGAGAATGCCTGGAATACTGAATGGGCGAGATGTGTATTTAGTCGTGAAAATCCAACCCCATCCTTATTTTAAGAGAGAAAAGAACGATATCCATCTTGAGCTTCCATTAACTTTATACGAAGCTCTCTTGGGAACTGAAATTGAAGTGCCAACCGTTAAAGGGAGAGTGCAAATGAAAATCCCTCCCGAGACCCAAAATGGGGCGACTTTACGGCTTCGGGGGCTTGGGATAAAGGATAGAAAAACTGGGTTGACAGGAGACCAACTAGTAAAAATTCGAGTTGTTTTACCAACCCGTCTTGAAGAAAAAGAAAAGAAATTATTTCAAGATTTGTCAACCATGAGAAAGGATAATCCACGATCTCACATGTTTATATAGGAGTGATTGAAAAGGAATCGAGGAGGATGTATGAAAGATGAACAAAAATGAGAACCAAAAGGTTGAATATTTTGTAATCAGTAAAGTTGCCCAAATGACGAACTTGCATCCTCAAACTCTCCGATATTATGAAAGAATGGGAATTCTCAAACCGAGTCGGAGCCTTGGAAATATCCGGTTGTACTCAAAACAAGATGTTGAAAGAGTGAGGCAGATCAAAGCCCTTACCCAAGATATGGGAGTCAATTTAGCTGGAGTTGAAATAATTTTGAGATTAACTGAACAAATAGAAGATATTCAAAACCGATGGGAAAAAGAAAGAGAGAAATTGAGAAATCGAATTAAGGATTTAGAGACGAGAATTTCGAAAGGTGGTGCAATTTTGTTATGAATTTTGAGCAATTTACCGAAAAAGCCAAAGAAGTCATACAGTTGGCTCAAAATATCTTATTGGAATACCATCACAATCAACTCGATGTTGAACATATTCTTTTAGCTTTGGTAAAACAACCCGAGGGAATAACTAGCCAAATATTGGAGCGTTGCCAGGTTTCTCCGGAAGCAATAAAGAATGATCTCGAAACCTCTTTGGAGAAAAGGCCCTCGGTTTATTTTCAATCAAGTACTGAAGCTCAAATCTATATAACACCTCGGGCAAAATCAGTTTTAGACGGGGCGGTAGAAGAAGCCAAAAGGCTTAAAGATTCCTTTGTTGGCGTTGAGCATCTTTTAATCGCTGTAGTGAAAGAAGAAAGTGGTTTAAGTAATAAAATATTAAAAAATTATCAGATCGATGTTGAAAAAATATACCGAATCTTGCAAGAAATCCGAGGGAAAAGAAAAGTTGACGATCCTTATGCGGAGGGACGCTATATGGCATTAGAAAAATATGGTAGAGATTTAACTCAATATGCTCGAGATGGGAAGCTAGACCCAGTGATTGGTCGAGATAACGAAGTGAATAGAGTTATTCAAATATTAAGCCGCCGGACGAAAAATAACCCAGTTCTCATTGGAGACCCCGGGGTGGGAAAAACTGCTATCGTAGAAGGCTTGGCACAAAAAATTATCCAGGGGAATGTTCCAGAAAGCTTAAAGGGAAAACGTGTTGTTATTCTGGATATGGGATCTCTCTTAGCAGGAGCAAAATTCCGAGGAGAATTTGAAGAACGGTTAAAAGCGGTTTTAGAAGAGGTTCAAAAATCAGAAGGGAAAATAATTTTATTTATTGATGAACTTCACACAGTCGTGGGTGCTGGAGCAGCTGAAGGAGCTATTGATGCTGCCAACATCCTTAAGCCTTTATTAGCTCGGGGAGAGTTGCAAACGATTGGTGCTACCACTCTGGATGAGTATCGGAAACACATCGAGAAGGATGCAGCCTTAGAAAGACGTTTT
>JAAYUP010000424.1 GCA_012517635.1 Candidatus Atribacter alterifermentans | reverse complement strand
TCAAGTGGTCTATCCTCTCAGTTTTTGTCTTTTACAATTTTTTTCATCTTACGCCGTAGGCTGCTATCCTGTTGTAGTTTACAGGATAGACCCTCATGCTGCTTTCGCAGCACCAATGAAGATGAAAATCCAAGATTCGACATGCCATGGCATGTCGCTACATTTATATGAAGATCGGGCGCAATACATTGCGCCCCTCCATTTTTTAATTCTTTTGTAGGGGCTTGATTTATCATGCCCGTGGTTTTTCAGGTCAGGATATAATAACAAAATAAGGGAGCTACGGCTCCCTTATTTATTGTAGTTATAAAACAAATACCAGGAAAAGAAATTAAGCGTTATGCCAATAGGTATCAAAGCCCAGATATTTATCAAAGGCTTCGTATAGAATGTTAGCAGAATGAGCCAGATTTATGGCAGCGTGGTGCTCAAAGCCGTTTTCACAGAGAAATGCCAGGAGGTCTTGCAAATCTTCGATTTCCACAACTCCTATTCCTCCAAAGGTGGGGAACTTGTCAGCGGTAATATTTCCTTCTGCAAGGTAGGAAGTAATGGAACCGGTGACATCATCAGTAGCAAGACGGGCAATAGTAACTGGTCCAGTCGGAATGGTACCATAGCAGGTTCCATAGGCCTGCTCTTTTGATACTGCGGAAGTAGCAATTATATCACCGAATCCCATACGGAAATCTTCCAAGCATGATTTCGGATAATTGCTACAATGGAATAGGATGGCTTTGTTGGGATCATCATCAACATTATTATTCCAGTCGACCAAGGCTGATGGTTTTTGAGAAGCGAGTTGAAGAGCATACATTGCCAAGCCGCCGGTTAAATCTACTTCGCAGGCAGCTGGAATCATATTTTCACTGAACATGCTCATCACGGCACAGGGCATGATTCCAAAATTTTCTTGGATAGAAGACCAGCATTGAAATGCAAAAAGTTTGACACCAGTTTCTTTGATCCATTCATCGATGACCAACCAGAGCTTTGCCATTTTAACCAATGGAGCATCTGGAATTCCTGAAGTATTGATGTAGTTATGAATGTCTTTGACTTTATTAACCACTTTATTATCGGAATCTTTTAATTTTTCAGCGCGAGCTATAATTTCTGAGAGGTCAATAACTTCAACCGAAATACCAGAATTCTCTAATATTTTTTCTGAATAACGAACCGTATTAAAAGCGTTAGGTCGAGCCCCTATTGCACCGGCTTTTAAGTTTTTAAAACCACTAACAATTCTCGATACTCCAGCAAATGTGGCAATGTCTTCCTTAAAAATTTCCGAATCAGGACCCTCGGTATGTTCACTAGTGAGGGAGAAGGGAATATTATATTGCCTTAAATTATTGCAGATTGATAACTTGCCGCAAAAACTATCTCGACGGCTTTTGACATCAAGCGCTGAGGTTTTATCAGGAAAAGCGTGGATTAAAACCGGCACATTCAATCCTGAATGACGAATAGCATCGGCAATGGCCTTTTCTTCTCCAAAATTTGGGAGTGTCACAACAATACCGGATATTTTTTTCTGGTTTTCATCGAAAAGAGCAGCGCACTTCTGGGCATCTTCCCAAGTTTGGACCGCACCATGTTTGGTATCTTCCGGGGAGAGGACGACCACATCATAACCCCACTTTTTAAGCTGAGATAGGACAATTTCCCGACCTTCTTTAACTAGCCATTCAGGAAAAAAACCTCGGCTACCTACGATTAACCCTAAGGTCTGCTTCATACTATAAACCCCCTTTTTACATTATAATAATGGCTGTAATGAATTTTAAATCATTTTATCATCAATACTATCACATTTTTTTATAAATACACGAAGGGAGGTTGAGGTTTTATGTTTAAACTGCGACTTTTTATGATTATCATTTTATTTTTTCTACTTATTGTTGGGTTTTCCTTTGCAAAAGAAAAGATGAATATTCAAGGTTCAACAACTGTGCTTCCCATTATACAAATAATAGCAGAGGAGTTTATGAATGATCACCCTGAATATGAAGTAACCATCAGTGGTGGAGGATCGGGAGTTGGAATTGCAGCTCTTATTGATCAAATTGCTGATATTGCCATGTCATCCCGTGGAATAAAAGAAAACGAATTACAAAAAGCTCGCGAAAAGGGTTTGGATGTTCAAGAATATACTATAGCTTTTGATGCCATTGCCATCATAGTACATGCGAAAAATGAACTTATTGATCAGCTGGATAGCGCAACAGTCAAAAAAATTTATACCGGTTTTATTGATAATTGGAAAGAATTAGGGGGTTACGACCGACCTATGGTCGTCATCTCTCGGGATACTAATTCTGGGACTTTCGAAATATTTAATGAGTATATTTTGAATGGAGAAGAAATGGCACCTCAGGTTTTAAGATTAACTTCGAATCGTCCAATCCTTGATGAAGTGTCCAGGAATTTGAATGCTATTGGCTACGTTGGTTTCGGTTATTTAACTCCCCAAGTAAAAGTTTTAACTTTGGATGGAGTTGAACCGACACAAGAAAATGTTATTCGTGGGAGCTATCCATTGAGCAGAAGTCTTTACCTCTACACGGCAACCGTTCCCGATGGGATCTCAAAAGAATTTATAAATTATGTTTTTAGTGATAAAGGGCAGAGGATTGTTCAAGAAGAAGGCTTTATTCCTATAAAATAAATCAGTTGATTAGAGTTGTGTCAAAAAGAATTCATTCTGAAGTCACATTGGCAGAATCAGATGAGAGTGAGACTCCAACTCCATCGACCTGATTCTCGCTCATTGGGGAATGGTGAAAAATATTTGAAAAACCTAGGGTATTGCTTCTCTTTTATTGGGTATGGGTTAGTATAAGGGTGAATTTTAAAAAATGACCCACTACTTACCACCAGCTAAAAAATGATATGGAGCGTGTTTTGTTATCGTGATATCCAGTTTAAATTTTCTTTCAATTATTATTACTGTTTTTTTTGTTTCTTTCACTATTGTATTTTTTATTTATGAACTTTTTAAAAAGAGAAAAGAAGCATTACAAATTTTGGGAAAAAAGTCAGGTTTGAGAAAAAACTACCAAAATTACCGTGACCTTACTTTTGATTTGATTCAGGAACTACAGCAGTTGCAAAGCCGATTTTTTCAAATGAAAAAATTATGTCTTCAAATTCTCGATCATTCATCTCTGTCTGCGGCATTTTGGGATTACCAAAGCGATATTTTGCAGTACAATCTATCTTTTGCTCGTCTAGTTGGTTTATCCACCCTTGATCGAGAAGAGATATCTATATATGAATTACCGATAATTGGTACGATTTTAAAAAATATGACCAATGAATCTCAAACCGTTGAAGTTGGAACCATGCGAATTCATATTCAGAGAATAGCCGGAAACACCGATTGTTTTTTTATGCTCACTGACCTTGAAGCCCAGGAAGTGGAGGAGAGGGAGAAGAAATATCTCACTCATGCCATTTGGCACGAGATGAAAACACCCTTAACAGTCTTAAAAGGATACACTCAATTATTGTTGGAAGAAATTCAAGAGCCAGATTTACTTGAAAAATGCCAAAAAATCAATTTCCAAATAGAACGGTTAGAAAAAATAACCGCTCAACTTCGTCATTTGGCACGACCAAACCAAACCAATTTTCCTATTCAAATTCAAGTCTTCATTGATATGATTCACCAAGTCCTTCAATCCTGGCAAACCGAAATTGAGGATCACCAAGTCAAGGTTGAAACGAATTTCGAAGAGATTAAAGAATATAGAGACCGGGAATTGAGCTTTTCCCAAGGAGATTTGTATATTATCGCTACCAATTTGATTTCCAATGCCATTCGTTTTAACCGGCCTCATGGCTTCGTGTCGGTTTCTCTTCGTTTTCAACACAAATCGATGGTTTTTGAAGTCATCGACAATGGCCCTGGAATTCCTGAAGAAATGAAAGATTTGATTTTTAAACCTCTAGGATATGCTTCCTATACTGGCGAGAAGAGTCAGGGGATGGGTCTCTATTTGGTTAAGGAAGCTGTTCGTCGGGGAAGAGGGCGAATCGCCGTTCAATCGGAAAGTGAAAGTGGGACAACAATACGAATTTTTATTCCTTTCCGTTGACTGAGGTCGTATTCCTTGCTATAATTCTCACGCATGCCGGGATGGTGGAACTTGGCAGACACGTACGTTTGAGGGGCGTATGGGTAAACCCGTGCGGGTTCAAATCCCGCTCCCGGCACCAGTCGTTTTACATAAGTTACCGCTAAAAAGTTTGATATAGAGCGATTTGTCTTCTTTAAGTCACACTTCTTGGATAATGAGTTGTATCATTTTCTTCT
>JAAYUP010000423.1 GCA_012517635.1 Candidatus Atribacter alterifermentans | reverse complement strand
TCTAAAAATAATTGGTTCATCTCATCACTTATCATCACTCGAAGATAAGGAAATGGTTTACCCTGAAATGTCCAAGCTGAGGTATTCTGATTTCCAATCCCTTCCCAAATAATCCCACTCGGTGTGTATCCTACTACCGCTTTGATTTGAGGAAAAATCGAAGCTGCAAGTATCGCCAATTCCCCACCTCGCGATGCCCCGATTAAACCAAAACAATCCTTTTTAACGGTAGATTGTTGATTTAACCAATCAATCGCTTTTTGAATGGTTTCAAGAGGGATATTTTCCAAAGTAGATGGTAAACCTGCTAAGCCAAAATATGCAAGAGCCAAAGTTGGCATTCGGGTTTTAGAGGCAAGAACGGCTGCCCACCCTTGATTATAACCGCCTTCAGATCCTCCTAAAACGATGAGCGCAGGAGTAGGTTGGGTTATTTCTTGAGGCTTAAAAAAAACTCCGACTATTGGCTCGGTTAAGTTTTGCTGTTCAATATGTTGATAGGCAATACGCTCAATATTTTGGCTTACTTTTTTCTCTCCATCTACCATTAAGGTAACCGTAAGGAAACGCATAACAGCAAATGGAGTAACATATTCACTAGTTGGTTTACATGTCATTGACCAGAATAATCCAGCTTGATCAACTCCTTGATAAGATCCCTCAACCGGAGCATCGGTTGAAATATCGACGGTCCCAGTTGCTTTGGCTTGGAAAGTTGCCTCTGAATTCCAAATATTTCCCAATTGATCCTGTCCAGAAACAGTAAGTTTGACCATTTGATTGGCAGAAAGGTTGTTGACTTGGATCCGAATCGGATCGCCAATAAGAACTTGTTGTGGTTGAACGATTAACTCTGGCTCCATAGATTGATCTCCTTTATTTATCTTTTCTGCAACAGCTTCTTTCGGACAAACTGCCAAGAAAAAAATCAGAAACATGCCCAAGAAAATTTTGATAAAGGAATATGAATTGAATGTGCATTGAGGTGAATTTGAAGGTAAGGGACTCTGCCAAAAAAGAGTTTTCTTTATCTTGTATTTTATTTGCTGAATGAGAATAAATTGAAAAATTTGGAAATGTTTCATGTTTCTTATCACCAATCCTTATTTTTCAATTATTTTTCGTCATTTTTCTTAAAAAGGAATTCACAAAAAACTCTTTTTTTCATTCTCTAAAAAGATAAATCTTCATGCTGCCTTGCAGCACCAGATGAAGGTTAAAAATCCTTTCTCCTCACCTGAACCCTCTCCCACGAAGGGGCAAGGGAAAAGAATTTCCCCTTTTAGAA
This sequence comes from Candidatus Atribacter alterifermentans, assembly GCA_012517635.1. Taxonomy (GTDB): domain Bacteria; phylum Atribacterota; class Atribacteria; order Atribacterales; family Atribacteraceae; genus Atribacter; species Atribacter alterifermentans. Next base: position 225 of record JAAYUP010000423.1, on the reverse strand, counting down.
AAGGGATGAAGGAGAATTTGAATTTTTATATTTCCTTCATTGCAAGGAACGTCTTATGCGACATGGCAATCTCATCCTTTCCAATTCTACGATTCCTCAATGTGAATGTCAACCAAAAAGTGAACCACTCTGCTCATTAAAAAGTGAGCCACTTGTGCTCACTTGAAACTGAGCCACTCGAATCAAAAATGGTAATCATACACTCGAATGGTTTTTTGAGATCTT
>JAAYUP010000422.1 GCA_012517635.1 Candidatus Atribacter alterifermentans | reverse complement strand
TTTCGCAGCACCAGATGAGGATGAAAATCAAAGGATTCGACATGCCATGGCATGTCGCTACATGAATCGGGCGCAATAAATTGCGCCCCTACATTTTAAATTATTTTGTAGGGGCTTGATTTATCATGCCCGTGTATTTACAGGATAGAGAATAACAATCCTTGAGGCTTATCCAGTGGATCCCAAAACCGATCATAGTCCAAATCCTTTTGTTTATACCGGTCTTTATTCAGCATTTCATCGGGCAGGTTTTACTGAGATTTTACGCCGAGCGGAAACCAGACCCATCATGCGGTTCAAGATTCAAAGGAGTACTTAAGGATACAAAAAAAACTTTTTCAATCCCTTTTTTTCATCTCGACTTTTCGTTATAATTCTCGCAATTATATAAATTTGAAATTAAGATCATACACGGATACGAGGCAAAAAATGTGTTTGAAATATTCGTAATTGCTTTTGGACTTGGCTTGGATGCGTTTTCATTGGCAGCTGCCTTTGGCATGTGTCAAAAAGTTTGTACCCTCAACACCAGATTTCGTTTATCTCTGTCTTTTGGACTCTTCCAATTTTTTATGCCTCTGGTTGGTTTTTATGCCGGGCTTAGAGTCGCCCGATTTATTGAATCTATTGATCATTGGATTGTTTTTATGGTGTTAAGCTTTGTAGGTGGAAAAATGATATATGATGCTCTGAGCAAGAACGAAGGTGAAACGATGGTTGATATCAGCCAGGGAATCTTCTTACTGGTAGCTTCGATTGCAACCAGTATCGATTCTTTGGCCGTCGGGTTTTCATTTGCGCTTTTAAAGGATGGGATTCTTTTTCCAGCGTTTATTATCGGTGTTATTGCTTCAATTATGACTTTTGTAGGAGTAACTTTCGGTTATCAGGTGGGAAGAAAATACATTTCTAATCCGGAAGTTGTTGGTGGAATAGCAATAATCTTAATTGGTTTAAAGTTCTCTTGGAGCACTTTATAAACTGAAGGAACTAATCATCAAAAATTTTCTGGCAAGGACGATGAGAAGAATGAAAGAAAAATGCATTTTTGGTCCAGTTCAATCAAGACGGTTAGGTAAATCGCTCGGTATAAATTTAACTCCTTATAAAACATGTAGTCTCGATTGTGCTTATTGTGAGTGTGGGAAAACCACGGATTTAACTATCATTCGTAAAGATTATATCCCTATTGAATACATTCAGAAAACGATGAAAAAATATTCGGAAAGTTCGTTATTTCGATCAAAACCTCCAAGCTGTGTGACTTTCGCTGGTTTTGGAGAACCAACTCTTCATTCTGGATTTGGATCAATCGCCAAATTTGCAAAAAAAACTTTTCCTGAACAACATTTAGTACTCATTACTAATGGAACACTATTCCCCACTCACCCCGAGCTTTTTCAAGAGATACAACCGATAGATATTATTCTTCCTTCGTTGGATGCCGGAAGTGAAAAAATTTTTAAAAGGATAGACCGACCACATCCTTCGATAACCTTAGCTTCTTTAGTTGAAGGTTTGATCCATTTGCGGAAAAACTATCATGGACAAATTTGGTTGGAGATATTCATTGTTGAGGGGATCAATGATAGTGAATCCGAACTCTACCTTATGCGAGATGCCATAAGTCGCATATCGCCTGACCGAGTTCAACTGAATTCTTTGGACCGAAATCCTGCGGAAAATTGGGTCAATACAACCTCTCCCCAGAGATTAATTGCCATTGCCGAATTCTTGGGAGCCGAACTTCTCTCAAAAAATGCCATTCATATTCAAGTCGAAGCCTTGGTGTAGGAAAATTATTTTTTGAAGTGGAAACCAACCAGCTTCATCATCAAATATCAATACTCTTGGTGAATTGGTATGAAACCAATCAAAGAAGTCTGCCCTGGCGTAAAGATTATTCTCCATATTCGGTATGGATTTCTGAAATCATGCTTCAGCAAACCCAAGTCGATCGGGTCATTCCTTATTATTTCCGTTGGATGCAACAATTCCCTACCCTTGAATCAGTATCAATAGCTTCCTATGATGATTTGTTACGTTTTTGGGAAGGGTTGGGATATTATTCCAGAGTGAAATTTATTCACAAAACGTCTAAAATTATTCGAAATCAATATGGCTGCCAATTTCCCAAAAACCACCAGAAGCTCCTTGAGCTGCCTGGGATTGGGCCTTATACAGCTGGAGCCATCATGAGTATTGCCTTTAATCAAAATTATCCTCTGGTTGATGGGAATATAATACGGATACTTAGCCGAATTTTTAATATTGAAAATTCCGTGAAACAAAGAGAAACTAAAAATTATATTTGGAAAAAAGCCGAGGAATTGATTCTACCCGGGAAGGCTCGATGGCTTAATCAGGCATTAATGGAATTAGGTGCACTGGTTTGTACCCCCAAAACCCCAAGATGTCTTGAGTGTCCAGTTCAAAAATCTTGTTTGAGTTTTCATCTGGGATGTGTTGAAAAAAGACCGGTTGTTCCACCTTCAAAGAAGATAGTTCCTATTCAGGTGGTTGTGGGAGTTCTTCTCAAAGATGGACTATTTTTTATTCAACAACGTCCTCCGAATGGTTTAATGGCAGATTTATGGGAATTTCCCGGAGGGAAAATAAATCCAGGAGAAAAGCCCGAGGATGCTTTAATTCGGGAATTTCGAGAAGAACTTCAATTCAAAATTCATATCGGAAATAAAATCGCTACCTTAAAGCATGGATATACCAACTTTTCAGTTACTCTTCATGCCTATTTTTGCCAATTAATTCCTGAAAATCAGTTTCCAGTTCTTCATTTTGCATCAAACTATCGCTGGGTTAAACCCCAAGATCTTTTTCATTATGCATTTCCTGCTGCGAACCGTCGTTTGATTGATATATTGACTAAACTCTCTCCTATTTCTAGTTAGTTCTATATTGGAAAAGGAGGGTTTTTGATTGATATCAACTGATTAAGAAGTTTATCAAACTAAAGTATTAAAAAGTGAATCTTTTCAAAAAAAAAAGCGTAAAAAATTCTAATATATAAATATTCTTAGCAACTGGTTTATATAAGTAAGGTATTTTGGTTTAAAGATATCTTAAGGGAGGGAAATGAATGTATAAAACACTTCTTATGGTTTACTCATGGCTTTTGTTAATTATGGGAATTTTAGGAGCAATTCCGGGAATAGGATTAGGGACTGAACCGATATGGCATGCCGTCTTAAAAATAATTTTAGGGTTAATCGGTATTTTGGTTACTTTCAGGAAAGAGAAATCATAGGATCGGAGAACTGCTAAGCAATTGTTATAAAAGCCGGTCTGAATTCAGACCGGCTTTTATTTTTGATGAACGACTTTCGCAATCGCTTGGATGTGTTTTTCAGTGGTACCGCAGCATCCTCCTACTAGGTTGATATTCAAATTTAAAAGCTCTTGAGTACCTACAGCGAAATCTTCAGGTGTTTCGGTGTAAAAGACTTGGTTATCACGAACTTGGGGAATTCCAGCATTGGGTTTACATAAAAGGTATCCAGGGTAGTAAGATCGATAAATTCCGGCAATTTTTATCATCTGCTTCATGCCAGTGCCACAATTAGCACCTAAAGCAGTGATCGGTAAGGATTGAAAAACTTGAACAATTTTTTCGGGTGTTTCACCCATTAAAGTAGTAAATTGCCCATTTTCTCGAAGTTCAAAAGTAAAACTGGAAATAACCTCACCTCCAAGTTCTAAAATGGTTTCCGTCGCTATTAATGACTCGATTGAGGAGATAAAAGTCTCCAAATTAAAAATTGTAACTCCTTCGGAAAGAAGTATTTCTACCTGTTCTTTAAAAATATCTTCAACTTCTTTTTTGGTAAGGTCACCATATGGCTCAATAAAATCCCCTACTGGTCCCAATGATCCGCAGAGGAGAGTATGAGTATCAAGGGCTTCGCGAGCGATTTTCACGGCTTGACGATTGATTTCACGGATTTTCCCCTCTAAATAGTATTTTTTGAGACGTAGACGATTTGATCCAAAGGTATTGGTTTGAACAATATCTGAACCAGCCTCAACATAGCTACGAATGATATCATGGACAATGTTGGGATGTGAAACATTCCACTCATCGGGGAGATGACCAGCTGGTAATCCAGCTTTTTGCAGCCGTGTTCCCATAGCTCCATCGAATACCAAGTTTTTCTTTGATAGCAAATCTTTAAGCACGTTTTTACTCCTATTGGATGAAATTTCTCAGCAAAATATTTATAACTCTAAAGAGTTGAGAGTATTATTCAATATTTGTTAGAAGAAATCAATAAAAAGATAATACCTTTCTTATTAAAACTCTTTTATAATATTTGAAACTGTGCATTTTGATTAATGTTTTTGGTACAATAAAAAAAGCAGTGTTGAAAAAGGATATCAGTATTTTAAAATAAATTATCATTAAAATTGGCATTTTTTGAAAATAAGTCAATAAAAGATCAAAAATTTGGTTCAATGATGGAGGTGTTGAAATGTATTTATTGGGAACAGATATAGGAACACAAGGAACAAAGTCCGTTCTGGTTAATGAGAAAGGCGAATTGATTAGTGAAGGTTTTAAGGAATATGGAGTTATTACCCCCCGACCCTCCTGGGCGGAACAATGGCCAGACGTTTGGTTGGATGCAGTGGTAGAGACACTGGCGGAATGCGTGAAAAAGTCAGGGGTCAAACCATCTGAAATCGCAGGAGTTGCCATCAGTGGCCTCTATGGTGGTTCAGGAGTACCAATGGATAAAGATATGAATCCGTTACGACCTTGTTTAATTTGGATGGATCGACGGGCTCGTGCTGAGACCCAATGGGTGAAAGATAATGTTCCCAAAGAAACCATATTTGGAATTACCGGGAATTATGTTGATTCATATTTTGGTTTTACAAAAATGATGTGGATTCGGAATAACGAACCGGAAATTTGGAATAAGATTTATCA
>JAAYUP010000035.1 GCA_012517635.1 Candidatus Atribacter alterifermentans | reverse complement strand
GCGATTTCAACAGATTCTTCCAGGGTACGGCTACCTGGCATCCATTCTTCACCAGAATATCTCACTCCGATGGGGAAATTTGGACCACATTTATATTTGATTCGACTGATAATTTCCAAAACAAACCGCATTCTATTTTTCAAAGGTCCCCCAAAACGATCATTTCTCTTGTTGGTGTAAGGACTTAAAAATTGGGCAATCATGTAGCCATGAGCACCATGAAGCTCAACCATGTCAAAACCTGCTTGTTGAACTCTCCAGGCAGCTTCAGCAAATTTTTCTATCAAATCATAGACCTCTTCAATTTCCATACCTCGAATATCCTTTCCTTTCGCTTCAGCGCCAGCATAAATAACTTCATGACCGGCAGAACCAGGAACTTCGGTTACCATATCGCTGCAGGAAATTAATCCTTTACGAGGATAAGCCGCCTGACGACCAGGGTGTTGAATCTGAACAGCACATTTGGCACCATGGCTTTGCATCGCTGCTGCTAAACGATGAAGTCCGGGTATAAAATAATCGGCATCGGCAGCTAAACAAGTAACTGTGGGACGACCAGTCTCCCTATCAGGAGTCGTTGCCCCAACAATTATGAATCCACATCCACCTTTAGCAATTTCCTCATGGTAACGAATCACTCTATCATTCACTGAACCATCAGCATTTGCCGAACTGATGTCGGTAGGGACATGAACGACTCGATTCGGTACAACAACTTGAGCAATCTGAATTGGTGAAAAAATGTGTTCAAATGGCATTCATTAAAACCTCCTTTTATTCTTCGTTATTGGTAATTTTATTCATCTATTTCGTTATGCTATGGAACACAATATTTTTAATTGACGATAAGAGAATCTCATCCTTTAAAATAGTTTAAAAAAGAACAAAAACCGAAAAGATGAGATCCTCACGCCCTCGAAAAACGAGGGCTCAGGATGACGGGTGGAAGGCACACCCCACTAACCCCCCTCAATGGGTGAATTCATTTGATGATATTTTCAGGATAGACCCTCATGCCACTTTTGTAGCACCAGTGAGGATGAAAACCCAAGATTCGACATGCCATGGCTTGTCGCTACATGAATCGGGCGCAATACATTTCGCCCCTCCATTTTAAATATTTTGTAGGGGCTTGATTTATCATGCCGGTGGGTTTTCAGGATAGAGTTTTTATTTTTCGCTTTTTTATTTACTCGGGCCTAAGTCTTTCGGTTCCAACGGAAGGACTAAGGTTCCAGCTGCTTCCCTTTTATAAGCATCCTCCATAATACTTTTGGTTGCAGTCGCACCAAATCGAACTCCACCTACTGCTCGAACTGCTAATGCTCCATCTAAGGTTCGTACACCACCAGCAGCTTTAACTTGAATTTTTGGATTGACAGACTTTCGCATGAGCTTTAAATCTTCAATAGTCGCTCCACCTGGTGCAAACCCAGTAGAAGTTTTAACAAAGTCAGCACCAGCCTTTTCACAAATTTTGCAGGCTAACTCTTTTAACTCGTCAGTAAGGTAATAGTTTTCTAAAATGACTTTGACAATAGCTCCTTTTTGATGAGCAACGTCTACCACCGCTTTAATATCTTGCTCGACATAATCAAACTCCCTGGATAAAAGTCGACCAATGTTTAACACCATGTCTAACTCTACCGCCCCATCTTCAATGGCTTTCTCTGCTTCAAATACTTTTACATCAGTCCGGTGAGCGCCATGTGGGAAACCTATGACAGTTGTTACCAATACGTCACTCCCTTTCAAAACTTCAGCAGCCACCTGAACATCACAAGGTTTTACACAGACCGAAGCGACATCATATTTTTTAGCTAATTGGCATCCTTCTATAATTTCTTCTCGAGTCAGTTGAGGTCTAAGAAGTGAGTGGTCTATCATTTTAGCAATATCTTTGGCAGTTACTATTTCTGGTTGTCCAGTATTCATGGAGGAGCCTCCTTCTTTTCTCTTCACTATAAATGATTTCCATTAGTTCTCATTTTTAATACTTTCTATATTGTACAGAAGAGTTTTTTATTCATCAACAGTAAAATTTTTTTGATACTTCAACAACAAATCTTCTTCTATAAAACTTAAGCAACACAAATAATTATCATTTTATTCTCATTATTCAATGTTTACCATTCATCCGTTTTCGTTTAGAATGATAGTTTGGAGGTGACATGATCAATGGCTGAAAATAAGAATCCATCATTAGATGATATTAGAAATCTGATTGAACTTTATGCAAAAAAGGTCGCAAATTTAAAAGATCAAAAAGGAAAAGGTATCGAAATTCTCCATATCAGAACAAATATTGAGCAGGGACTAGCTTATTTTCGCTCCAAAAATGCATACTTAGAACCTGAAGAAACTCGTTTAGGGAATTTTGATTCTTTACTGAAAAAGCAAAGTCGCTTTCTTGTGAAAGGAATCGGTAAAAAAGCTTTTATTGACCAACGAGCTATACTCAATCCCTCAACCGATCAGTGGTGGTGGTGGTTGGATATTGAATATAAAAAAAATCAAAAAAAAGTAATTCAAAGAAAACTACTCAATATAGGAATTTTTTTTGTAATAATTGTTTTAGTCTACTTTATCTTTCTGCGCCTTCCACCTCAAGAAAGAAGATATTTAGATTTAAATTCTTCTATTGAGAAAAAAATTGACCAATCGTTAATCGAAACTGACCAGGAGTTGGTAAAAAAAATTTATAATGATATTATTCAAGAATGTGAACAGGCTCTTGTACTTTTCCCAGAACGACCTGTTCCTCTACTCATAAAAGGAGCCATTTTAGAAAAATTAAACAATTTATCCGAATCTCAAGCAAGTTTTAATCAAGCGCTAGCCCTTTACCCTTCTCAAGAAGATTTTCTTCTGGATCAAGCAACCTGGTTCTTTCGTTTAGGAATGAAAGACCAGGCTAAAAAATCTTTAGCTGCTATTCTCAAAGAAAATTCTGACTCCATCGGCGCAATCAATTTATTGGGAACTATTTATGAGGAAGAGAACAACTATGTGGAAGCTTTAAAAGCTTATTCCCGAGTTCTTGAATTAGCTGAAGATCAAAATCAAACCACCATGATTCCAGTGACTAAAATGAAAATCGCCATGCTCCAATTAAGGCTTCCAATGAGTCTTCCATAAATTTGGAGGGCTTTTTGTTAATGTTGAAAGAAGAAAATGATAGAATGTTTTGATTTCCACTACTTAGAATTTTCAAAATAAGGTCAATACATTATTAGGAGCATGAGATTTTTATGGTTTATTTCTTCCTGATTCTGACGATGGTTTTTTTAATCCTTTTTATCATAGGAATGATCAATCCTTCTTTGGTCATTTTTCACTTTAAGAAAAGAAGGTTCTTAGTCATTTTTATTTATGGAACGCTTGCTCTGATATCGTTCATTGTTTTGATTATAACCTCTCCTCCCCCACAACCATCTTTGAATTCAAATAATGAATTACCTTCCGTTACAAAAGAGTTATCCGACCAAAATATGACTGAGAATGGTACTGCTCAGCAATCCAACCAATTTTCAACTCTTGACTGGTTAAAGGAATCTGAAAAATATTTCTCCCCTAAGAAACCTGAGCCTGAGCAATATGTTTTACTCTCAATCTCTTTAGTTACTCGTTTTGACCAGGTATTAGAAATCATTGGAGAAACTGATCTGCCTAATGGTTCAATTTTAGAAATTCAATTTCGTCAGCTTAGTACACCAAAATACCCCTACCAATTTGATTTGCAAACGTATACTCTCGTCCAAAGTAACGAGTATCAGGCAACCTTTCATGCTCCAGAAAACTTTCTCTTCTCCCAAGGTCCTTTCCAGATCCGAGTTTCCTTTTCCCCAGAAAATCAAATTCCAGCCATTCAAAAATTAGTTGGAAAAAACGGAGAAAAGATAAAGGGTAAAAAGAGCCGGGTTGAGAATCAAACCAGAATTCTTGAGGATATCAAAGAAGTGAGCTTTGAATTTGAAATCAATCCATCACCTCCTCGTTAGGGAATCAAAAGGCTTCTATGAATTACAAATGATATTCCTTGTCAATTTGTCAAATGAATGATCAGCTTTTTTTCTTTAAAAGGAATGTTCTGTCTATTGTCCATAAATCAGGTGAACTGGTTGATATGGCCATTGCACCTGATTGTAAAATTGCCTTGACTTCCCGATTGTTGCGTATAAAACCACCACAAATAATTGGCGGGAGGTTTTGGACTGGGATTTGCTTTCGGATAGAGGGAAATATAATACCGGGTAAGATTTCAATCGCATCTGGAGATAATTGAGAGGCAACTTTCAAGCCGGTGTTCAAGCTTTCGCTATCTAAAAGGAAAATTCGAAATATTGTTATAAAACCTTGTTTTTTTGCAAAAGAAAGTGTCCGAGATCGAGTCGATATGATTCCCTTAATTTTACGAAGATGGTTTTTTAAAAAGACCAAACCATCATTATCAGGTGAAAGTCCAGAAAATAAATCGAGATGCAAAAAAAAGGTGGAAAAATGTTTATCAATTTTTTCTATATTTTGATGAATAGTATTTAAATTCCCATCGAGGAGAAAACAAGGACTACCCTGTCGAATAGTCAATAAATCAATGGTTTTTTGTCCTTCAAAACGAAGTGCAGGAATGACTGGGTAATCAGAAAGAAGAGCAATAAAATCCATGGATTTCTTCCTCAATTATCTGTATTTTAATAAGTTGACCCTGAACTAATCATACAATAGTTTTAAAGAAATTTCCTCATCTTATATAAAGCCTTAAAGTTCTTCTACTTGGAGTAAATTAGTGAAACCTGATTTCTGCAATGGAACACCAGCTGTAATAATAATTTTATCTCCTTTTTTCCCAAAACCAGAATCAAGGGTCAACCTTTTCATTTCTTCGATTAATTCGAATGATTCAGTACATAAATTCATAGAAAAAGGTATCACTCCAAAGGAAAGCTTAAGCTGGCGGAGTATATAAAACTGTGGTGAAAAAGCGAGTATCGGAATGTTTGGTCGAAAACGGGAAATCCTTCGAGCGGTACTTCCCGAATAGGTTGAGATCACAACCACCGGAAGTTTAAGGTTTCGGGCTATTTCCCAGGCTCCAAAAGAAATAGCACTTGATAAATCAGTATTATTCGCCATAATTTTTTGTACGTCTGAAACAAAATCAGCGTGATTTTCGGTAAATTGAGCAATTTTGCTTGCTGTTTGAACCGACTCCATAGGAAAGTCACCCATTGCTGTTTCGCCTGATAACATAATGGCATCCGTTCCATCATAAATTGCCCCAGCAACGTCACTCACTTCTGCTCGGGTGGGGATGGGATTTCTTATCATACTATCCAACAATTGGGTTGCTACAATCACTGGTTTGCACTTGCAACGGGATTCAAAGATTATTTTCTTTTGCCAAAATGGAACCGATTCAACTGGAACTTCAACTCCGAGATCTCCTCTGGCTATCATGATTCCATCGGCTGCTTCAATGATTTGCTCGATCTCGTTCAAGGCTTGCGGTTTCTCGATCTTGGCAATTATGGAAAAAGGCCTTGGAAAATTGGCAATTCGATCACGTAAGGCAAGAATATCCTTGACTCCTCGAACAAAGGAAAGGGCGAGAAAATCCAAATCCCAATCCTTAATCGTTTCTAAAATCTGAAGGTCACGAGCCGTTAATGAGGAAAAGCTATTGGGAAGATAAGGAATGTTGATTCCTTTCCGAGAAGAAATGACCCCTCCCTTTTCTACTTTAGCCAAAATGGTTTGATTTTCATTGGAAAGAACTCTTAAACGAACTAAACCATCATTAATAAAAAAAATATCTCCTGGTTTCAAAAAAGCAAACAATTCAACATTATCAACAGTCATTACCGGCAAAGACCCAGGACGAGTTGAAGATATGATATAAATAACAGATCCATCAGAAATTTCTATCTCCCCTCCTTGTATTTCTCCTACTCTCAATTTTGGCCCGGGGAGATCGCCTATTACAGCATGAAATTCTCTTTGTTGGAAATCGTATTTTCGAATGGTTTGCAGGGCAGCATAATGTTCATCAAGAGTACCATGAGAGAAGTTTAAACGAAAAACATCAACACCTACTTGTATTAACTTTACAATTTTTTCTGGATTTGCGACGCTGGGTCCTATAGTGGCTACTATTTTTGTTTTTCTTGGCAGGTTTTTGATAGAATTCATAGGGTAAATCACTTTTTTTCCCCCCTTATAGAAGATAAAAATATAAGAATGAGAAGAATAAAGACTATCCAAATGAAATATCGAATGAAGATTGAATGAGGATAATCTCGAGCAAGTTTTAAAAAAAGGAGAGGTACAATGATGACTATCGAAATCATAGTTATAATCATCCTCATCCTAAGCTCTTCCTTATACCTCTTTCTCTATTTCGAATGATCTCGAGAAAGTTATTTATTTTTTATCTCTTTTCAATTGGGTAAGATGATTTTTGTCTTTTATTAAATTGCGTCAAATGAGTATATCCAACTTTTTTGACTAAATCTAAAGCTGTTTTAAATTCTTTTCCCACCTCATCAGGACGATGGGCATCGGAACCAAGACAAATTGGAATTTGAGCTTGAAAACATTTTCTTAAAATATTTTCTGAGGGATAAGCTTCACCAATTGGTTTTCGATATCCAGCTGTATTCACTTCAACTGTCATATCAGTTTTCTTACACAACTCAATCGCTTGATCTTCTTCTTCAATAGTCGTGGTTGGCCGGAAACGGAACTTTTTCGGTAGATCAAAATGAGCAACAACATTATAATAACCAGTTTCTATGCCAAGCATCAAAGTTTTATAGTAAGAACGATAGATTTCATTAATATCTCGGTTTTCATAATAATGAACATATTTGGGGTGATCAAAAGCCCAGTCCCCTAAAAAATGAACTGACAATAGAAGGTAATCCCAGTCATAGAATTCAACCACTGATAAAGCTTCTTTCTCTTTTCTTGGGATGTAATCAACTTCTAATCCTGTTTTTATTGCAATTGAGCCTTTATATTTCGTTTTGAGTGATTCGACTTCTTCTACATAGATATCTAATTCGTCATCGGGTATGGCACAATGACGTGATCTTTTCTCTTTGGGAAGAAAATATTGAGGACAGTGACCCGAAAATCCAATTTCAGTTAATCCAACTTGCAAAGCATTTTCAATATATTCTTCATAATTACCCTGAGCATCACCACAGCGATGAGTATGAATATGGTAGTCACATAGCATATCAATGTCTCCTTGTCACATCTCGGTCGCTCTTTTTTCAAATTTTATGAATAAAAAAGAAGGGGCAATGCCCCTTCTTTATGTATCAAAAAAATGAAAATATTCCTATAAAATTATTTTACAACTTCTTTTAAGACTTTACCAGGACGGAAAAATGGTACCTTTGTGGAAGGGATTTGGATCTCTTTTCCAGTTTGTGGATTTCTACCCCTCCGCCCAGCTCTGGTTTTCACCCCAAACGTTCCAAAACCAACGAGTTGGATTTTCCCTCCTTTTTTTAACTCCTTTTGAATGGAATCAAATAAATTATCAACTATCATTGCCATATCTTTTTTCGAAATTTTATCTTTCCGGTTTTTGTTAATATTTTCTGATAATACATTTACTAACTCTTGTTTATTCATCCCTCCACTTGCCTCCTTTTTAATTTTTATCCTGATTTCCCCTATCCAGGAAGAACTATGAATCTTATCGCAGTTTTCTCGTTATCATCAATTTTCACATCAACAAAGGCTGGAATACAAACTAGATCTACTCCGCTTGGTGCAAGATAACCCCTTGCAATAGCTATTGCCTTTACTGCCTGATTAACCGCTCCTGCTCCAACGGCTTGCATCTCTGCCTTCCCATGTTCCCTGAT
>JAAYUP010000421.1 GCA_012517635.1 Candidatus Atribacter alterifermentans | reverse complement strand
TCCTTCTCGATTTCATCCCAGGTAATCTGCTGACAGGTCAGAGAAGAATCGATCCAGCGTATTGCCGTATCAGTCCCATTGAGTGTTCTTATTTGTTTTTCATAGAGCGATAGTATTGTTTCCATATCAATCCTGTGTACTTCCATGGAAAACTAATTCAGTCATCGACCACAAAAAGCGATCGGATTGTTCCGTGTTTTTCATTTTCAGAAACTTCATCTGTTTTTGATTAAAAGTATAATCGGTCAAATCCTCGCTGACGATATCTATGGGTTCCCATAGAATTCCATCCATCGAAGAATACAAACGCAATGAACGGGGAAAATCGGTCTCATCGCTTGCCAAATAATAGGTCAGACCCCACAAAGTGACAGGATTCATAAATTCAATTTCCAGATAATCCGAATTGTTTTGAAGTCTTCCAGTAATCCATGCAGTGCTAAAATCGTTATCAAACAGATTCGCTGCAAGTTCCTGATGAATATTTGTTTGTATACGAAAAACAATATTTTCGGCAGATAATTCATCATCGTCTTTACGCTGATAAACGGAAGCAAGGATCATATCATCCACTTTGACGTTATAAATTGAATCATAAAATGGAAAATTCAAATCATTCCCGAGAGTCCGAGAATAATTTGCTGCCATATACTCAGGAGGCTGTACCCCTTTTCGATATTGTTTTATAACCAACCGATCGCGATCTTTCTTCCTGAGAGCATACTGGGTGAAATCGATCGATGATTGATAATCCCCAACCAAGAACTCGGGATCCGCATCATAATTAAGTAAAAATTCCAAGCTATTCCGCGTCGACAAAGCCCAATAATCGCGTTCAAAGAGTTCATCCGCAGAATTCCGTATCAGTTTATTAAAATAAACCATCTGATGCGGATGGTTGATGACCATCCATCTGACATTGATGAACAGTGAAAACAGACACGCGGCATATAGAGGATAACGGAACCGCTGTTTGGATACATTTTTAATAAATAAAAATCCGTATAAAACGAAATACATAAATGGGCAATAAATAAAATAGAAATGACGCCAGCCGTTATATAGTGTAGATTTTTTAAGAATTGCGATCAAGATTGGAATCAATAAAAAGCAGATGAAGCTGAGATCAATCCAGCGATTTTCAATTTTTAACTTTTTTTGTTGTTGAAAAAATGAAAAGATTCCCAAAAAAAAGAGAACCAAATAAATAATTGGAGTTGTAATCCCAATCCAAACCGGCAAGTAATGCCAGGGTTTGGCATTGCTTGGAATGAGTTTCCCAAAATACAATTCTTGAAGATCAAAATCATATCGACTGAAGTGCTGATAAGAATCCATTAAAAAACGAATCGGATTGTCCCATGAAGCCGGCAGAAATAATATCCAGAAAAAGACAGTCACTCCAATCAACAAAGCAGCCTTAACGAGTAGCTGGGATAAACGAATCCGTTTTCTGATGAATAAAAAAAGCAGATAAAAACAGGAAAACGGTAAAACGATGATTCCGATAATCCGGACATTCGATGAAATCGCGATGACCAACGCCAGGAGAAGACAATGGAGAATTCCTGGCGAAAGGATGAATTCGATATAGATGAACAACGTAATCGTAAACCACGAAAAGAACATCAAATCCTTGATGTTGTAGAATGCATCCGCGAAAATTCGCGGCGATATGATTAAAAAGACAACGCCAAGAAACGATAAAGTCCAACTTGAAAATCTTCTTTGAGTCATTTTGCAGAAACAGACTAAAGCAATAAAAAAATTCAGAAAAATCCATAGATGCCGAATCCGAAACACGGTATTCAAATCGAATCGAAACTGATTTGCATATTCGAAAAGCAAAACAGGCATTTGCAGCAAAACGCCATAATCTTTATCCTCGTAGGATAATAAATC
>JAAYUP010000420.1 GCA_012517635.1 Candidatus Atribacter alterifermentans | reverse complement strand
TTGAGCATACAAATATTTCTAAAGCTCAGCTTTCAAAGAAGAAGGATTGTGACTGGTATATGGGCGCTGAAGAACAAGTTAAATATGGCGTTGTAGATAAAATCATCACCGATATTGGTGAAATTCTTTAAAAGGGGTGCCTTTTATTGTATAAAGGCTTCAAGGACGTTGTTATTGCCGACGAGGTAGAACACGCAAAAATATACGAAAGTCCAGCAGATAATACATATGATTGTCTAATTAACGAATATCTCATTGTCCGAAATGAGGACGGAGATATCCTTGATAAATTTAAATGGACTGGCTCTGAATATAAGGTTCTTTCCTATCGTCAAATCAACAATGATTTTGCTGGCAAAATTAAGCCAAAAAATCTTCAGCAAGAACTTGCCTTTGATATGTTGCAAGATACACAGTCGAGAATTAAGGTTCTTGATGGGGCATTTGGCACGGGCAAGGACTATCTTATGATTAATCATGCCTTAGATCTTATTGTTAAGAAACAGAAATACTCAAAAATAATGTGGGTTAGAAATAACGTGGAAGTTAAAGATTCTAAGCCTCTTGGGTTTCTTCCTGGCGGAGCTCATGATAAACTGCTCCCGTTTGCCATGATAATCGCTGATCATGTAGGTGGGCTCAGTGGACTCGAAATGCTAATATCTCAAGGCAGGATTGAACTTGAGCATCTTGGTATGATGCGCGGTCGCGACATCAAAGACACAATTATACTGTGCTCCGAGGCGGAAAATCTCACAAAAGAGCACGTTCAGTTACTTATTGGGCGAGTCGGAGATGGGTCTGCGTTGTGGATGAATGGAGATTTCCGACAAACAGATGGTGAGATATTTAGAAACAACTGTGGGTTGACCAGAACTATTGAAAAGCTTGCTGGCAACCCGCTTTTTGGTTATGTGCATCTTGAAAAGGTCGAGCGCAGTGAGGTAGCTGCGCTTGCAGATTTGTTGGACTAAATTAGATTCGCCTCAGACTGTTTTTCTGATTAGCGAAAATCGAAGTAGACTGTTCTTCTACTTCCTCATTTTTTTATTACGGAGGAGTTATGGGAAAACGGGGAAGCGATTTAACAGGTAAAACATTTGGAAAATGGACTGTATTAAAAGAATCTGAAAAAACAAATGGAAATCGCATGTGGCTTTGTCAATGTAAGTGTGGGACAATAAGATCAGTTAAAGACTCGTCTTTGCGAAGCGGCAGGTCGAAATCCTGTGGATGTTTTAGTAGAGAAGTTAGGTCAGATGCAACTATTGATTTAAAAGGAATGATATTTGGCAGATTAACTGTGTTGCATAGGGCTAATGTAAAAAAAGGAAGCAATGTTCACTGGGTATGCCAATGTGAATGTGGAAAAATAAAAACAGTTTCTGGAGACTCTTTAAGAAGAGGTCTCACAAAGTCTTGTGGATGCTTACAAAAAGAGATATCAACTCAAACTGGGCGAAATAGTTTTGTTGATTTAAGAGGTAAGCGGTTTGGGAAGCTTATAGTATTGTCTGATACTGGCAGGCGTCATGGGAAGAATATTATTTGGCATTGCCGGTGCGATTGCGGTAATTATACGGATGTTCCAGGGGCGGATTGCAGTCTGGCAATACGAGTAGTTGTGGACATTGTAACTTAAACTCCAATGGTGAAACAAAAATTATGAATATTCTTAATGAGAATAATATTTCATACGTTCACGAAACGTCTTTGTTTGAGTGCAGATACCCAGATACCGGTGGACTTGCGAGATTTGATTTTTACGTCAGTAATTCTTATGTCATAGAATATGACGGCATACAACACTTCTCGTCAGAGAGAGGGAATTGGGGAGATCCTACATATATTTCTACGCAGAAAAGTCATGATTTATATAAAAATAAATGGTGTTTTGAAAATAAAATCCCAATAATTAGGATACCGTACACCCACTATGATGATTTGTGTTTAGAGGACTTGTTGATCGAAACAAGTCCGTTTTTATTATCTGAAACTAAGGGTAGGTGAGAAATATAGATAAAACAGAGTTTTTACAGGGATTGTATGAAATGATTCTCCGGCAACGTGATCCTGATGATGAGGTTGAGTGGAGCGATGTCGCGGAATATTACAACAAATATACGGGGCAGAATGTGACGAGATGTACTATCAGAAAAGGATTCTTCCTTCTCGCCCCCTTCCTTGAGGCTGGAGCAGTAAACCCCTATCAAAACTATGATGGAAGCAGTGTTGCTACGAGAATTTTATCTGTGTCAGATTTCCATGTCCCATTCCAGCTTCCGGTCTCTACTTTTGAAGACTATATTGGTAAGGTAGATATTTTGCAACTCAATGGCGATATCAGTGACTGTCAGGCAATTTCAAAGTTTCCCAAGTCTTATAGGGTCAGTCCTATGGAAGAGATTATAGAGACTCGAAAATATCTAATTGAACTGATTGATTACATAAAACCAAAGAAAGTCGTCGCCAATTTTGGAAATCATGAAATTCGATTCCAAAATTACTTATCAAAAAATCTCGACAGCGACCTCTTGGAGCTGATGCCCAAGACTTCGTTGGAGCTTATTTTTGTAGATGGGTTCAAACACTATAATAAGCGTGAACGTACTAAGATTGAGTACAAACCTCTGTGCGAAGTGATTGAAGATGTTGAAATTGAATACACAGATAATTGGTTTTGTCAGATTGGCAAGACCATTTTTTGTCACCCTCTCGCCTTTTCTTCCGGAATAATGAAGACTTCCGAAAATGCTATGAACTATTTTCGGAACGAGGGCTATGACTTCAGAAGTCTTGTAATGGCCCACACCCACAGGGTTGGGCAGTACGAGGTTGGAAATACAACACTGTTTGAGCAAGGGTGCTGCTGTGATACGAAAAAGCAACACTATTCTGATGGGCGACTGACAAAATCTCAGAAAGAGGGATTTTTGTACATCTGTCAGGATTCTGACGGTGAAATTATTAAAAGCAAAACCAGATTGGTTTGTTTGAATTAAAATGGTTGTTAAAGAGGATTTGTTAATTAAATACGACAAGTCTTTTTTATTTTTGTTTCCCAGAGATATGTTAAACGGCAGTTATAAAACAAAACCAATTGACTTGTTAGGTATGAAATAAAAGATTGGGGAGGTGTAAACATGGCTCAAAAAAGTAAGCCAATCCAATTTTACGATGAAGAAAAACTCAAAAAGATAAATCCAGAGACATTAAAACTATGGAAGAAATATCAGATGGATATGGAATTACGAGAATTGAGTCCTCGTACCATCTCCGGATATTATAATGACCTGTGTCATTGGTGGACTTACATATATGATAATCAAGGAAATGTACCAATCACCGAATTAACTGAAGATGAAATAACGGAGTTCCTGTATTTTTGTAAAACACAAGGCAACAATTCGCGCAGGATGAAGAGAAGAATGTCTTCGATTGCGGCTTTTTATAAGTATTTGCGCAAGAAGAAGATAATTTCTGAAAATCCCATGGAATTTATTGATCGCCCAAAAAAAGATACGGATGTTGTTACTCAAACATTTTTGACCTTTGAACAAGTAGAGTTAATGCGAAACAAACTATCTGAGATGGTAGATGAAGCACAAACCATAACCGAGAGACATAGCGCTTTGATGTTGAGGCTTTATGCTTTCTTTTCGTTATCAACGATGGCTAGAGTTACGGCAGTCAGTAACACGCGATGGGACCAAATAGATTTTGATGGTCGTGTAGTGAACGACGTAATTGAAAAAGAAGGTTATATTGTAACTCTGTATTTTTCTAATGAGGTTTCTGGATACTTGCGTGAGCTGCGTGAGTTTCGCGCTGAAAACAAAATTGATGACGACGGGTTTGTTTTCGTCGCAACTTATAATGGCAAAACGGGGGCGATATCAACAGGTTCTCTTAACGAATGGTGTAAGAAGATTGGTAGCATGATTGATGTACCCACTTTGCATCCGCACGATTTTAGACACAGTGGAAGTCAACTTATGAAATTATCTGGGGCAAGC